>JBHEOJ010000012.1:454-9892 GCA_046260855.1 Thioalkalivibrio sp. | reverse complement strand
GCATACGCGATGCCACCCAGATCCACATGTTCGACCGAGGCCGCACCACGGACTTCGACCTCAAGGGTCATGCCGTGATCCACACCGCGCCCAACGTGCGCAAGGTGGAAAAGAGCGATGAATACCCGGCCGGTTACGCGCCGGTTTGCATCGGCACCACGACCAGTTCCCGCATGGAACGCTTTACTCGTCCGCTCATGGAGCAGTACGGGGTGCGCATGATCATCGGAAAGGGCGGTCTGCTGGAGGATTCGAGCAAGGCATTCGAGGACCTGGGCGGGGTGTATCTCGCCATCGTCGGTGGCACCGCGGCCCTGGAGACCACCTGGGTGGAGGCCATCGAGGACGTGGACCTGGATGATCTGAATCCCGAATCCCTGTGGAAGTTTCGCATCCGCAACTTCGGTCCCCTGCTGGTGGCCATGGACAGCACCGGCAACAGCCTCTACAGCCATGTGCGGGAGAACAGCGCCAACCAGCGCGATGCGGTTCTCGCATCCCTGGGTGTGGCCTCCAAGTAAACTTTTCGATACCTGATGAGATCGCCATGGAAACCGTCAAGACAGATATCCTGATCCTGGGCTCCGGTGGGGCAGGGCTGTTCGCCGCCCTGCATGCCAAGCGCGCCGCGCCTGATCTCAAGGTCAGCATCGCCGTCAAGGGTCTGCTGGGAAAGTGCGGCTGCACGCGCATGGTCCAGGGGGGCTACAACGTAGCCCTGGCCCCGGGTGATTCCATCGAGCGTCACTTCATGGACACTATCGAGGGCGGCAAGTGGCTGCCCGACCAGGATCTCGCCTGGAAGCTGGTGACCACGGCCATTGAACGGGTTCACGAACTGGAAAACGAGCTGGGCTGTTTCTTCGATCGCAACGCGGACGGTTCCCTTCACCAGAAGGCATTTGCCGGGCAGACCTTTGATCGCACCGTGCA
Organism: Thioalkalivibrio sp.; assembly: GCA_046260855.1. Lineage (GTDB taxonomy): Bacteria > Pseudomonadota > Gammaproteobacteria > Ectothiorhodospirales > Ectothiorhodospiraceae > Thioalkalivibrio_A. Next base: position 8,959 of record JBHEOJ010000012.1, on the reverse strand, counting down.
CAAGGGAGACCTCACCGGCATCGAGATCATCAACCGTCTCGCGGAACAGGTCTGGGCCCGGGGCATCGATCGCCTGGAGGAACATCGCGCCGTGACCCTCGTGCCCTCCAAGGATGGCAGTGGTGTCTCCGGTGTGCTCATGATCGACATGCGTGACGGCAAGTTTCGTTTCGTTCAGGCCAAGGCCGTGCTCATGGCCACCGGCGGTGGCCCGACCATGTACAAGTACCACACCCCCAGCGGCGACAAGAGCTGCGACGGCATGGCCATGGCCCTGCGCGCCGGCCTGACCCTGCGAGACATGGAGATGGTGCAGTTCCACCCCACCGGCCTGCTTGCCGGCGATCACACCCGCATGACCGGCACGGTGCTGGAAGAGGGCCTGCGCGGCGCCGGCGGACATCTGCTCAACGGGCAGGGCCAGCGCTTCATGGAGAACTACGACCCCCGCGGCGAGCGCGCCACCCGGGACATCGTCTCCCGGGGCATCTACAGCGAGATGCGGGCCGGACGCACCACACCCAATGGCGGCGTGCACATTCGCATGAGTCATCTCGGCCCCGATGACGTGCGCGTGAAGTTCAAGGGCATGGTGGAACGCTGTGCCGACTGCGGCTTCGACCTGGCCGGTGGCCTGGTCGAAGTGGTGCCGACCGCCCATTACATGATGGGCGGCGTCATGTTCAATCCCGATTGTTCGACCGCCGTGACCGGCCTGTTCGCCGCCGGCGAGGACACCGGTGGTGTGCATGGTGCCAATCGCCTGGGCGGAAATGGCGTGGCCAATTCCACGGTGTTCGGCGGCGTGGCCGGTGACACCATGGCCGAATGGGTGCCGGCCCATGGCGAGTTCCGTGATCCCGACACCTCGGTCATCGACGAGGTGATGGCCGACTGTCTGCGTCCCCTTGAGCGCCCCCAGACCGACCTCACCCCCATACGTGAAGCCTTGTTCGACATCATGTGGGACAAGGTCGGCATCATGCGCAACGAAGCCGACCTGAATAAGGGCGTGCTTGAACTCGACGAACTTGCCACTCAGCTGGACGAGGCGGGTGTCGGTGGAGACAGCCGCGCCTACAACGTCAGCTGGCACGACTGGATGAACCTCAAGAACCTCATCATGGTCAGCCGTGCCATCGCAGCCGCGTCAGTGAACCGCGAAAACTCCCGCGGCGCACATTTCCGTGAGGACTACACCGACGCAGGCGATCTGGAAGCCTCCGCCTTCACCCGTACCCGCTACGTGGACGGGCAGTTCATCATGGACATGCAGAAGGTGCAGTTCACCCGCATCGCCCCCGGCCAATCCCTGATAAACGACTAACACGACAGGAAACCAAGTCATGCCCCGTATCGTAATCAGCGAATTCATGGACACCGACGCCGTTGAGTGGCTCTCCAAGAGCCAAGACGTTCACTACGACCCGAAGCTGGTGGACGAACCCGACACACTCAACCCCTTGCTGGCAGACTGCGAGGCGCTGATCGTGCGCAACAGAACCCAGGTGCGCCCCGAGCTGCTGGCCAAGGCGCCCAAGCTGACGGTAGTCGGCCGTCTGGGCGTGGGCCTGGACAACATCGACCAGCCCGCCTGCGCCGAGCGCAACATCCAGGTGATCCCCGCCACCGGCGCCAATGCCCTGGCTGTGTCCGAATACGTGATCTGCACCGCCATGATGCTGCTGCGCGGCGCCTATCTCTCCAGTGCCCAGGTGGCCGCCGGCGAATGGCCTCGTCCCGCCCTGTCCAAAGGCCACGAACTGGGCGGCAAGACCATGGGCATCGTTGGCTTCGGCGGCATCGGCCAGCTCACGGGCAAGCTGGCCCGCGCCCTGGGGATGAAGACCGTGGCCTATGACCCCTTCCTCAAACCCGATGCCCCCGCGCTCACCGAAACCGGCACCCGGCTGCTGGACATGGATGCATTGCTCAAGGAATCCGACGTGGTCTCCCTGCACATCCCGCTGACCCCCGAGACCCGCAAGCTGTTCGATGCCTCCCGGATTGCCTCCATGCGCAAGGGTGCCGTACTGATCAACACCGCCCGTGGCGGCATCATCGACGAGCCGGCCCTGGCCGAGGCCATCCAGTCCGGTCACCTGGCCGGTGCAGCCCTGGACGTATTCGACAACGAACCCCTGGCCGCCGGCAGCGTCCTGGTGGGTGTGCCGAACCTGGTACTTACCCCGCACATCGGCGGTGTCACCGAAGAATCCAACACCCGGGTGAGCAGCATGATCGCCGAGCGTGTGGCGCAAGCCCTGGGCTGACCCGCCCCCGCGGGCGTACAGGGTCAACCGAAAAAGACATTTGCCACAGAGGTCACAGAGGTCACAGAGAAAGGCACGGGCTCGTAGGTCGTTGAATATTTTTACGTTGTTTTTCTCTGTGACCTCTGTGGCTCAATCATATTCAGACACATCGAGAGGAACACGATGACACAGATCGCATTGAATGAACTGACCGCACTGGTCACACGCGCCTTCGAGAACGCCGGTGCCAATCCCGCCATGGCCGCCAGCGCCGCCAATGCCCTTGTGGATGCCGACGCCCAGGGTCTGGCGTCCCATGGTGTGTCCCGTACGCCCCTGTACTGCGCGCATCTGAAGAACGGCCGTACCGACGGCAAGGCCCAAGCCAAGGTCGCACGGGAAAAGGGCGGGGCCTGTCTGGTGGACGCCGCTGCGGGCATGGCCTATCCGGCCTGCGCCCTCGCGGTGGAGGAGGGCATTCGACGTGCCAAAGAACACGGTGTGTCCTTCGTCGGTGTGACCAACAGCAATCACTTCGGCGCCGCCGCCCTGCATCTGCGCGCCGCCGCCAAGGCAGGCATGGTCGCCCTGGCCTTCGGCAATTCCCCCGCCGCCATCGCGCCCTGGGGTGGTCAGACGCCGCTGTTCGGCACCAACCCAATCGCCGCCGTGTTCCCCCGCAAGCAGGGCAATCCACTGATGGTGGACCTGTCCCTGTCCCAGGTGGCCCGGGGCAAGATCATGGTGGCTGCCCAGAAGGGCGAGTCGATCCCCGAAGGCTGGGCCATCGATGCTGAGGGCAATCCCACCACCGACGCCAAGTCCGGACTGTCCGGCAGCATGGCCCCGGCTGGGGGCGTGAAGGGCGCCATGCTGGCCCTGGTGGTTGAACTCATGTGCTGCGCACTGACCGGTGCCGCGTTCGGCTTCGAGGCCGATTCCTTCTTCAGTGACGAAGGCAACCAGCCGCGCATCGGCCAGGCCTTCCTGATCATCGACCCCGAGGCCCTGGCCGGTCGCGAGATGTATCTGGATCGGGTGGAGACCTTGATCATGAAGATGCTGGAAGATGACGGCGTGCGCCTGCCTGGTGCCCGGCGCTTTGCCCTGGAAGATACCGCAAAGGATCAGGGTGTCGAAGTCCCCGACGCCCTGTTCGAGAAGATCCAGGCACTGGCCAAGGCCTGACCCCACCATACCCGATCGTCATCCATTGACGACCGGAAATACAAGAATGCCTCCTGTTACCCATCTGCCTGTGCGATCTCATTGATCACTCAGACAGATGGGTTTTTTCATCGATCCGTGACTTCCTGTCGAATCGTCATCGCAGCGCATTTGCTCCTCGTCACAGTCTGCACAACTGCCCGGCACTCCATCCGTCAGACCCTACCCTTCATCCTCACTGCGCTCCCCAAGCGCCTGATTACCGCTAGTCTTTGCACACGGTGTGCGACATCCATCTGACTATTTGGCATACCAGGATCATGACAGTCCCAAACGTGATCCACGTCCCGGCACGTGACCCACAAGTCCTGCTTTATTGAAGTTGAGTCAACATCAGGAACGGGCATTACCCAGGAGAAAAAAATGCGTACACGGAAGGTCACACGGACCGCTTGTCTTGCCATTGCCCTTGTCTGCATGGGCGGCACCGCCCATGCAAACCAGTCAGAGGGAGCACAGTTCCAGCACCTCGCCACCATGGTGAACAGCCCACAGGCTGTTCACATCAGCACCAGCATCAACTCCGGGCGAAACATCCTCACCCCGGGACTGGACCGCACCGCCTTCGAACGGGCGCTCAGCGAACGCTTCATGGGCCCCCCCTGCCGTACCAGAAACTCAGCGATGCAGACCGCGACAAGATCTACACCTTCTACCAGGACAACAATCAGATCGATGGTGTGCGACGCAAGGTTGCTTACTCGCTTTAAGCGTAAGGCGTAAGGCGTAAGGGGGGAGGCGTAAACCCAGATCCTCGCCTTACGCCTCACGTCTCCCAGTTCCTACAGCATGACCTCTTCATCACCCGGCGCACTGACGCCCCGACGGATCAGCAGGGTGCCGCTCTGACGATACAGGTCGGTGAGTGCCTGACGGTGGCGAATGATGGCCTCCACTTCATCCAGCTGGCCTTCCAGCAAGTCGCGCTGGGCCTGGGCCAGGCCGAGCGCGGTGCCGGTGCCGACACGGAATCGCGCCTGCTCGGCACGCAAGACCTCTTCCTGCAATTCACGGGTTACACGGGTTGCATTGATCTGCTCACGGGTGCGCTGGGCCTCCAGCCAGGCGATCTGTACATCCAGGGCAGTCAGTTGGGCAAGATTGGCCACCGCCTCCAGTGACTGCTGACGGGTCAGGCGCGCACGACGCTGTTCTGCATCAGCGGCCCGGTTGCCAAAGGGCGTCTCGAAACGCAGGCCCACGCTGTAGTCGTAACCGGGGCCATCCAGATCCCGCCAAGACTGACCAAAGGCATTGGCATAGCCCGATTCGCCCAGGGTGATGAACAGGTCCAGGCGGGGCAGGGTACCCTGTCGGGTACGGATCACTTCCAGTTCACCGCGCCGAGCTCGAATGCGTGATTCATTGAGTTCGGGTCGCAGCTGGCGAGCCAGTTGCACATGCAGGCTGACCTGGTCCAGGGGGCTGCTCGCCACATCCGGCACAGCATCCAGTTCGATCCTCGTTTCCCAGGCACTGCCTGCAGGGTTCATGAGTTGCAACAGGCGCATGCGTGCACTGGCCTGCTGGGCACGGGCGTTGATGAGCCCCTGACGTCGCAGGGCCGCCTCGGCCAGGGCTGCGGTCTCCTCGGTCTCGGCGCGCTGACCCACACGGATGCGGCTGCGGGTCTCGTCCAGCTGCTGCTGTGCAACCGACACGGCCTCGGCAAAGATCTGCGTGCGCCGGGCGGTGAGCACGTACTCCCAGTAGGCACGCTCCACGTCGGCCACCAGGGCCTCGGCGAAACCGCGCAGTTCATATTCGGAGGCCAGGGTGTCCAGCTCCACCTGGCGCAGACGGGCCAGGTTGGATTCGATGCGCGCACCACGCAGCAGGGCCTGGGTGAGGGTCACACCGGCCCGGCTGCTGAACTGTTCATCGTCCAGGCGGCTGGATTCCGAACGCAGACTGCGCAGGCTCAATTCCACTTCGGTGCCGGTGGGAAACTGCTGACGTATGCCGGCCTCGAGTTGATCGCGCCCGGAGGAGGTGAGATCAACGGCACCGATCTCCTCCAGCTGGCGCACCACCCGATCCCGGTTCACGCTGGCCTCGGCAAACAACACCGGGTCGAACACGGCCCGCTCCGTGGCCTCGAAGGTTCCTGCAATGAGGGGACGAAGCTGCTCGATGGACAGGGCCCGGTTGTGGCGAAGGGCCAGGAATACGGCATTTTCAACGGACAGTGACAAGGTCTCGGCATTGCTGGCATCCGGCGCCCAGCCCTGGGGAAGATCGAGCCTCAGTCCCACGCCCCGTTCCCCGTCTGCGGCCACCACGGGGCTACCCATGTCCAGACGCAACGCCTGTTTGTCCCCTGCCGGAAGATGGATGTCCACTGCGCGCAGTTCCATTTGCGCACGGCCGGCATCGCCCGGGCGTGGGTCGCTGCCGCTTTGCTGTGCCAGCAACGGTGCGGAAAGGCTCAGCAGGCAGAGGAGGGGTGTCAGGTGTTGACGCATGAGGCTTGTCCTTGTGCTGGTACCGGCGCGTCGCGGTGGAACAGGGTGTAGAGGGCAGGGATGAGCAGGAGGGTAATCAGCGTGGAGCTGAACAGACCACCGATCACTGCCCTGGCCATGGGGGCCTGGGCCTCACCACCTTCACCGACACCCATGGCCAGGGGCAAGAGGGCCAGGATGGTGGTCAGGGTGGTCATAAGTATCGGGCGCAGGCGGCGCCGACCCGCCTCGCGCACCGCATCCATCACGGCCCAGCCTTCACTGCGATGCAGGCGTGCACTCTGGTCCACCAGCAGGATGGCGTTGTTCACCGCGATACCCACCAGCATAATCACGCCGATCATGGACTGCACGTTGAGGGTCGAGCCGGTCACCAGCAACAGGCTCACCACACCGATGAGTGCCAGCGGCACGGACATCATGACAATGAGCGGATCACGAAGGGACTCGTACAGGCTCGCCATCACCATGTAAACAAGGGCAATGGCCATGACCAGGGCGATGGTCAGTTCCGAGAAGGCCCGCTGCTGCTCTTCGAAATCCCCGGCGAAGATCACATCCACGTTACGGGGCAGGGGAAGTTCCGCCACCAGGTCCCGAGCATCGGCCACCACCGAACCCAGGTCACGGCCGGCCAGGTTGGCGGAGACGGTGTTGATGCGTTGCTGTTCCTTGCGCTGGATCTGGATCGGCCCTTCGCCGGTCTCAAAATGCACCAAGTTGCGCAGGGACACCGGCGCGCCATCGCGGCCGGGGAGGGTGAGCCGCAGGATGTCGTCGGTGCCCAGGCGATCGACATTCTCCAGCTGGACCCAGATGCGCGTCTCCGTGCCTGCGTCACGGAACTCGCCGGCACTGCCGCCGCCCAGGGCGGTCTCCAGAGTGCGGGCCACCTGGGCCACACTCACTCCCAGGTCAGCGGCCCGGGCGCGGTCGATGCGCACCAGCTGCTGGGGCTGTCCTTCGTCACGACCCAGACGCACATCGGTGATGCCGTCCACGGTGCGCAGACGCGCGGCCACTTCCCGCGTGACCTGATCCAGCTGAATCAGGTCAAAGCCGCGCACCTCCACTGTGAGACGTTCGCCTTCCTCGCCGCCAAGGCCACGGATGATCATGCCCTGGCTGGCGCGAACACGGACCGTGACCCCGGGGATACCCGACAGCTGGCGACGCAACTCCGCGGCAATCGCCTCGCTGGAGCGTGAACGCTGCGACACGGAAGTCAGCGCCACCTGGATACTGGCGGTGGCAGGGGAGGAGGCCCGGAACCCCGAGGCCCCGACACTGACCACAGTACTGCGAAGCTCAGGAACCTGTTCAGTGATGATGGACTCGATGCGTTCCACCTGGGTATTGAGCACGTCCAGTCGGGTGCCCGCCTCCATCTGGATATTGACCCGCAACTCACCTTCGTCGGTGGGTGGCATGAACTCGGTGCCAAGTCTGGGAATCAGTGCCAGCGCCAGAGCAAAAAGAGCGATGCTGAACATGATGACGAACCAGCGCGAATGCTGACTGGCATCCAACACCTTCAGATAGCCGGCCTCGATGCGTTCGACCGTCAAGCGCGCACCCCGGCCCAGGGCGGCCACGGGTCCGATGCTGCGATGGGGCGCGATGGTGACCCGGCGCCCCATGAGCATGGGCACCAGGGTCAGGGCCACCAGCAGGGAGCAGAACAGGGAGAAGGCCACCACGAAGGCAAGTTGCTTAAACAGGATGCCTGCCAGGTCCTGGGCAAAGAACATGGGCAGGAAGATGGCCAGGGTGGTCAGGGTGCTTGCGACGATGGCGGCGGACACATCACCGGTACCGGTGACCGCCGCCTCCGTGGCACCCAGTCCATCCTCACTGCGCCGCCTGGCGATGTTCTCGATCACCACGATGGCATTGTCCACCATCAGCCCCACGCCCAGGGCCAGGCCACCGAGGGTCATCAGGTTGAGGGTGAAACCGCCGAAGTAGATGAGCCCGAAGGTGGCGATCACCGAGACGGGGATGGCCGTGGCCGCCACCAGGGTGAAACGCAGGTTGCGCAGAAAGAACAGCAGGACGAGCAGGGCGAGGCTGCCGCCATAAAGAATGGAACGGCTCACGTTCTCGATGGAGCGTTCGATATATCGGGCATTGTTGATGGGGATGGTGATGCCCAACTGGGGGAAGTCCCGGCTCAGACGCTGCACCTCCAGTTCCACTGCACGGGCCACCTCCACGGTATTGGCATCGGACTGCTTGCGCACTGCCAGGCGCACCCCGGGATCACCGTTGATGCGAATGATGCGGGTGATGCGCTGATGGGTGTCACGCACCTGTGCCACCTGGTGCAGGGTAATAGGCGCACCTTCGCGCACCGCGATCACCGTGCTGCGCAGTTCCTCCAGGCTTGCAAACTCGCCTGGGGTGCGCACCCGCAGGTCAAGACGCCCCTGTACGATTTCACCCGCAGGCACATTGACGTTGGCATCGCGCAGTGCAGAGCGGATGTCATCAAGACTCAGGCCCAGGGCCTGGAGGCGTTCGGGATTGACCTCCACCCGAATCTCACGTTCCAGCCC
>JBHEOJ010000012.1:0-444 GCA_046260855.1 Thioalkalivibrio sp. | reverse complement strand
CAACGGGCGTATTGGCGGTATCGAACTTGCGCACCCGCGGGCGGTCGGCGTTCTCCGGCAGTCGATTGACGATGCGCTCCAGACGATCACGCACATCGTTGGTGGCCTCGTCCAGGTTCGCGCCCCAGACGAAGGAGATGCGTACATTGCTGGCCCCCTCGGTGGACGTGGAGGTGATCTCCTGCACCCCCGGCACTGCTGCCACCACTTCCTCAACAGGACGGGTCACCAGCTGTTCCACCTCCTCAGGGCCTGCATTTGCATAGCTGGTCGAGACTGTGATGGTGGGGTAGGTGATGTCCGGCAACAGGTCGATGGGCAGACGCAGCAGGGCCATGAGGCCCACGGTGACCACAATCAGGGTCACCATCACGGTGAATACCGGGCGGGGAACGGTAAAACGGGCGACGTTCATTAACGGGCGCCCCTGGTATCCAACTCGTC
>JBHEOJ010000119.1:497-6677 GCA_046260855.1 Thioalkalivibrio sp. | reverse complement strand
GGAAGAACCGACCGCTGAGGGAAAGGATCTCAGAAAAGATTGTTTTACCAATCAAGTCCCAGCTTTGACTCTTGGTTGGATACATCAAAGTGACGTGTTTGAACGATACGTGAAGGGAGTCTTCGTTATGTCCGCCACCAATATCTACGATGCTCTGCGTGAAAGTCACGAGATTCAGCGCGCCTTGTTTCGAAAGCTTCTGCGCAGCAAACCCGGTAGTCAGGGTCGCACAGACCTCTTCACACTGGTGCGCCATGAGTTATCTGCCCACGAGGCGGCTGAGGAACGCTATCTTTACGTACCCATGATGATGCACGACTTGGGCCTGGAAGCGAGTCGACATGCCTTGCATGAGCATCATCAGGTGGACGAGCTGGTGGAGCACCTGGAAGAATTGGATCCGTCTGGCGAGGCCTGGATCAAGCAGGTCAAAGCGCTCTCTCACAAAGTACATCATCATCTGCGCGAGGAAGAAACGAAGTTCTTCCAAATGTCAGGAAAGCTGTTAAACGCCGCACAGAAGACTCGACTTGCAGGACAATACCGGCGCGACTATCTGCGTATGCATCAGCTGCTCACAACGGAACCTCTATGAATCGTCCGTTCGCTCGGTATTTATCCCACAGTCACCACGCATCGCCCTGATCAAGCCCCCTTCCACCCACCCCTGCAAAGGCCCACATGCAACGCCAGGAAATGATACTAGGTGTAATTATAAAAGCATTCATATTCATGGCTTTCCACTCATGAGTTAGACAGCGCACAGACCAGTAATCCTACTTCTATTAGCTTGATAAGCTCACCCTGCATCTACGTAAGATCATGGTAAGAAGCAGAGAACCCGTACAAACAGCCATCTGGAGATCAGCACATGAACAAGAACCAGGTAGAAGGTCATACAAACGAGGCGAAGGGCAAGGTCAAGGAAGTTGTCGGCAAAGTGACCGGCAACAAAAGCACGGAATACAAGGGTAAAGCCGAAAAGCATGGCGGCAAGGCTGAAGCCAAGTACGGAGACATCAAGAGCGATGCTAAAAAGGCAACGCAATCTGCAAAGAAGGAAACGAAATGAACATTTCAACGACACAAGCGCAGAGCAGAACCGATACCGCCGCTAACACCGAGGTTGGAGCCACGTTACTGAGCGCCTCCACTATCACCGGAGACGACGTCTATAACATGCAGGATGAAAACCTCGGCAAGATTACTGACATTATGCTCGATATCTCCGAGGGCAAGATACGTTACGCAGTCTTGGCCTCAGGCGGATTTCTTGGCTTGGGTGATCGCCTATTCGCTGTGCCCTGGAAGTCCTTGAGGCAGGACAATGAGCATAAGCGTTTCCTACTTGACGTGGATCTCGAACGCTTGAAGAACGCACCGGGCTTCGACAAGGATCAATGGCCGAATATGGCTGATACCACATGGAACTCAACTGTCGAGTCCTACTACGCCAGGTAATCGGTCACCCAGGAGGCCGCGCAATGACCCGGGTAGTCCAGACTACCCGGTACTAGTTTGCGGATGAGGCCATCTACCGATGGGAAATATTGTGGCCTCGGCAATTCCCAGCTTAACTCCATCGCGCATTTATGAATATCTAAAGAATGACCCCTAGGAGCCTGTCGGATTTAGGCGATCGTAGCGAGCAAGGTGGGAGAGCGAGGACAGTTTTTCGATCGTTTGAGGCGAATAGCCGTAGCTATTCGACGAAAAAGATCGGAAAACTGAACCGATCTCCCACCGGCGCAGTACATCAGTCCTAAGTTCGACAGGCTCCTAGGCCACCCAAAGGAGATTGAAATGACGAATAACAAAGTTCTGGCTCTTGTGTTGCTTGTTGTGGGTCTGATCCTGCTTTTCCTCGCGTATCAGTCATCTCAAAGCCTAGGTGATCAGGTGTCGGAGGCCGTGACCGGCCGCTTCACAGACTCCACCATCTGGTTCCTGATCCTTGGCGCGATTTCTGCTGTGGCCGGCGTTGGATTGTTGCTGTCCGGCAAATCCTCACGCAGCTAACGCAGGAACTGACATTGGCACACGACATGCGGGACTCCCTGCCTGGTGGGGCGAGGGTTGCCGATCACAACCCGCCGGCGAAAAGCCCAGAGAAACGACTATTCAACGCGTTTGAGCTTCGTTTGTTCCGCTACACGGCGGTAGTTTTTTCCCTGGTTGCGCTGACCACTCTGATCGCAGTCGCCGTTTGGACATTCGGGTGGGTATTAGGTGTGTTCTACAACCTGCTCATGCCACTTGCTCTGGCCGGTATTCTGGCGCTGGTGCTTTATCCTGTGGTGGAGTTTCTCGAGACACGGCTTCGCTTACCCCGCTTGATGGCCATCATTCTCCTGCTGGTGACCTTCTTCCTGGCTATCGGCGGCCTGGTCTTCATGCTCGTCCCCACCGTGGCCCGTCAGGCGGTCCAGTTGATGACTGTTCTACCTGACATACTGTCAACCTGGCAGGCACGCTTCTCCATTCACTTTCCGGAACTCAGTTCCATGATTTCCAACCGAATGGAGAGCAACGGTGGTGGGGAGGAGTCCAAGCCCGTCATCCCAGGCCTTCAAGACCCGGGCAGGACCATCATGTCCTATCTGGGTCTTCTGGCGGGTATCAGCTTCGTACCCCTGCTCCTGTTCTTTACCCTGCTATCCGGTAACTTACTCCGGGGCAAAGCATCCGAACTGTTATCCATCTTCCGCAGGACCACCCAGCAGAAGGTGCTGTATTTCATGGACGTGTTTGTAGAATACGTCACCGCCTTCTTTCAGGGTCAGCTGATCATCGCCGTGATCATGGGTACCTTGTATGCCATAAGCTTTACGCTCATCGGCCTGCAGTTCGGCGTGCTTGTTGGGCTGATCCTTGGGCTGCTGAATATCGTCCCCTTCCTGGGCACCATGATCGGCCTGTTGGTGGTCCTGCCCATGTCCTATCTGCAGCCGGATGGCGGGATCGAGTTACTGCTCCTGACCGGTCTGTCGTTTGCGGTGGTGCAGCTGATAGAAGGCTGGCTGCTGACACCGAAAATCATGGCCAACCGCTCGGGCCTGCACCCCGCAGTCGTGGTCATTTCCCTGTTCTTCTGGGGCACTGCCCTGGGTGGCATTACCGGCATGGTACTCGCGGTGCCCCTCACGGCGTTCTTCGTAGCCATCTGGAGCGAGATCAAGGCCAGTCTGAAACGCACTTTAAGCGACCGAGATGCAACATCATGAATGAAGCAGATCCCTCCCAAGACCCGGACGGTGCTAGCGACGGCATCCGGGATATCATGCGCACCCTGAAGTCCATGTCAGCTGACATGGTGCGCCTTGTGGTGGTGGAGACACGGCTGTTCGGGCACACAGTGCTGGCGATGATCGGTCTCACCGTGGTGATTGCGCTGCTACTGGTGGGTGTCTGGCTGTTTGCCGGGGCGGCCCTGGTGATGGCCTTGGCCAGTCTCCAGGCCTTCAACCTGACGGGCGCCCTGCTGACGGTGGCGCTGGGCCACCTGGTGCTTGCGGGCCTGGCCTTCTGGCGGCTGCGGCACATTACACGGGACCTGACGTTTCGTGAGAGCCGGGCCAGCGTTAACAGCTTGCTCAACCATGCTCGCTCTCAGGTTGACGAGACAGGGCAACCGCCACAGGAGCAGTGATCGAGGTCAGCGGAGGGTCCGAATTGACAATGCTTATGGCGATCTGCATGGCTTCCACCCGGCTTGCCAGGCCGGCCAGAAGCCAGTAAGAATGTTTGATGCCCAGCATATGCAAGCGTTCAGCAGTTACCCCACTACCAAAGGCAACGGGGATTGCGACAGGTCTGCGGGCCAAGTCCTGCACACGTCGGATCAAGCTGTCGCTACGCTGACGTAGACGACAGTCACGACAATCAAAACGACCACGCAGCTACGCGGCCGATTGATTCAACTATTAGCAACAAGACACTACGACCGACGTCCTAAGGCAGACAGCAAGGTTCCAGCGGCAAAGGCAATACCCAGGGCGAGCACAGGATTCTCCCGCACGAAGACGCTGATAGAGTGCAGGGCTTCGTCAGAGTGTTCCTTAATTTTCTCCCCAGCCTCCCTGGCACGCTCCTCCGCAGACGCGGCCTCGTGGCGGATCCGTTCCTCTGCCTTGCCTGCGGTATTGGCGACCTGATCCACGGATTCGTGGGCGCGCTCGGAGAGACGGTCGGTGGTGGAATGGTCACTACTGGCTGATGTAATCATGGTGATTCCCCATTGTTGTGGGTGGAATACGCGTGGACGCCTACGGGCTTCCACAGGTAAGTACCGGGGTAGTTTCTCGCGTCTGACACCAGCCGTCTGCGCGGCAACGAACAGAGGCGCTGATCCGCAGCCAGCCACAGATCAACGGCCATTTCAACCATAGGGCGGGGGGCCGTGCCCGCCGAACGCCTGTCAACTCGTCTGCCGCCCCGGCGGCCATAGGACGTCCTATGCTCGTTGCACAGATCAGTCCCAATGGCAGAAACGAAAACGCCCCGGAACGACGAGCGTTCCGGGGCGTTGCTGTCCTCCCGGCGAACCTGCCGGGAGATGATCGCGTCAGTCGAAGGTGCGCGGGCGGAGTATCTCCGGACGCAGGAAGTCCTTCTCGCCGGTGTTGTCGTGATCACCCAGCAAGTGCCCGTCCACCTCGCGCACGGTCCCGTAGACGGTCTGCCCGTGAAAATTGGCGTGCTTTTCCCGGGTCTCTCGGACGTTGCCCGTGTAGCGCGGGTCCTGCGGGCGTTCTTGACTGTTCATGTAGAACGATACGTCCCAGGCCTCCTGGTCGCTGAGCGAGTTCGGCTGACCCAGCGGCATGTTGTGCTTGATGAAGGCCGCCCCAGTGTTGATCCGCGACATCCCGGCACCCCAGTTGTAGGAACCATCGCCCCACAAGGGAGGAAAGATCACCTGCCCGCCCTGCTTCAGTCCCTGACCGTCCTCCGCATGACAAATCGAACATCTCTGTGTAAAAACCTCCTTGCCGCGTTCGTAGGAAGGCTCTTGTTCCGGCTCGTCCACCGATCCATAGCCACGCCCGTAGATCTCCTGATCCGGATAGACCGGTGCGCCCTTGGCCAGCCACTGCATGTAGGTGGTGATCGCCAGCATCGTATCGCTGCCGTACTCCGGCGGCTTGCCGTTCATCGAGTAGGTGAAGCAGCCGACCACGCGTTCCTCGAGACTGTTCACCTGCCAGTTCTTGCCACGGTAGTCGGGCAGCGTAATCGCAGCCGACCACAGGGCGGCACTGAACGGCTGGCGTCCTGCGTCCATGTGGCAGCTGGCACAGTTCAGGTCGTTGAACACGTGCCGGCCGCGCAGCTGCTGGGTATCGACAAACAGGTCATGGCCGCGCCGGATCACTTCCTTGAGTTGCGGACTCATGTCGGCATCCTCGAGGTCCTGAAGCGTCGGCGGGATGTGCACGAGCTGGTCCTCCTCCGACTCGGCATAACCGAGGTCGAACAGCGGCTTGTATGCATCCCAGGCAGCGCTCGCAGCACCGGCCAGCAGAACGACCGCGCCCGTCGTCAGAGTGAGCTTGCGCAGCTTCATCTCGTATCCCCTTGTGCCGACGTGACAGGTTGACGGGACAGCCATGCCGAGACGGCCTGAATATCCTCATCGCTCATGCGCTTGGCGATCGCCGCCATCAGGCCTTGCGGATCGTTGTCCCGCGCACCCTCCTGCCATTGATGCAGCTGCCTGGCGATGTAGCCCGCATGCTGACTCGCGATGCCCGGGAACACGCCACCGGCCCCGGCATTGCCCGGCCCGTGGCAGCTCTGGCAGCTGACGATGTACTGATTCCAGTCCCCACGCAGGGCCAGCTCCTCGCCTCGCGCCAAGGTGCTGTCATCGACGTCTTCGCCCCCCTGGGCTTTGGTCACCGAAAGCCGGGCGTAATAGGCAGCCACGTCGGCGATACCCTGGTCATCCAGCATATTCGCGAACGGGGCCATGGTGCTGTTCTGCCGGCGACCTTCCTGGTAATCCTTCAACTGCCGCGCAATGTAGCCTTCCGGCAAACCGGCCAGTCGCGGCCAGGATTCGCCGTTCGGGACGTTCTGCCCGGAACCATCGGCCTGATGACAGGCAACACAGGTCTTTGCCACGCCTTCCCCGCGCTGCGGGTCGCCTTCGAGGCCGTCCACGGCAAGAGCCGGCGT
>JBHEOJ010000119.1:0-487 GCA_046260855.1 Thioalkalivibrio sp. | reverse complement strand
GGAGAAGGGCCAAACCTCCGGCAAGTTGGTTGTTTTTCATGTTCTGCTGTCCTTGATCATGAGGCTTCGCATGTCTCTACGCCAAACGGCAGAGCCAGGTACGGCGCATCACACGGGACCTAACGTATCGTCAGAGCCGACCCGGCGTTAATCAGCTTGCCCCGCCCATGCTCGCTCTCGAGTTGACGCTACTGGGAGCCGTCACAGGTAAAGTGAGCAGGGTCAGCGAACGGCTGAGCCGATAAGGTGGGTGGCCATTTGCATGGCTTTCACCCGGCTGGCTAGGCCGACCAGGAGTCCGGAGGCCCATTTGATGTTCGACACATGCAGGCGTCCGGCCACCATCCCAGAGACAAATGCAATGGGCAGGGCGAAAGGACTGCGGACCAAGGCCCGCACCCGGTCAATCAGACTGTCGATACGCAGGCGTATTCGACAGGCACGCCGATCAATTCGGCCGCGCAGCTGCGCGGCCTCCTTGCTCAAC
>JBHEOJ010000118.1:6415-6701 GCA_046260855.1 Thioalkalivibrio sp. | reverse complement strand
GTCATGAGGACTCCGGGAGGGAAAGGGGAAGCTTGATTCAGGCCGGACATGATAGGCGGCGGGAGCTGGAGCGGCAAACGGGGCGTTTATTCTTTGTTCTTCAACAAAATACCAAGCACAAAGAACAAAGCACACCTACCCCATTGCCCCCCGGGCCCAGGCCACGATGGACCGGGCATCCATGGCGCCGCTGCTGCGCGCCACTTCACGGCCATGGTGGAACAGGATCAAGGTAGGGATGCCGCGGATGCCGAAGCGTGCGGCGGGATCGGGATGGGCATGGGTG
>JBHEOJ010000118.1:0-6405 GCA_046260855.1 Thioalkalivibrio sp. | reverse complement strand
ATCATCTTGCAGGGGCCACACCAGGGGGCCCAGAAATCCACCAGCACCGGAAGATGGCTGCGGGAGACCTGGCGTTCCAGGCCGGCGCCATCCAGTTCAGCCGGGTGGCCGTCGAACAGGGGGGCATGACAGCGCCCGCAACGGGCCTCCTGGGCAGGCCTGTCCGCCGGGAGGCGATTGATCCCCCCGCACTGGGGACAGACGACGTGGGGTGACTCGGCCATGACCGCTGCCTCAGACCAGCCCCAACATCGGATCCAGCCGGCCGGCCCGATCCAGGGCGGCCATGTCGTCGTAGCCGCCCACATGGGTGTGGCCGATGAAGATCTGGGGCACGGAAGTGCGTCCGCTGCGCTGCTCCATCACTGCCCGCTGACCTGGCGCCCGGTCGACGCGGATCTCCTCGAAGTCCACGCCCTTCTCGTTCAACATGCGCCGGGCCCACATGCAGTAGGGGCAGAAACCGCTGGTATAGATCACAACCTCTGCGCCGGACATGGGCTCTGGACTCACTTCTTGCTCAGGGGAAGACTGGCCGCCTGCCAGGCCATGACACCGCCCTGCAGGTTGACCACCTTTTCGAACTCGTTGCTGGTGAGCACATCGCAGGCCTGGGCGGAACGGTTGCCACTGCGGCAGTACACCACCACGGGCTTGTCCTTGTACTTGGACAACTCATGGAGACGGGTCTTGAGCTCCTTGAGAGGGATGTGCTTAGCGCCCTTGATGCGCCCTGATTTCACCTCGGAGTTGTCGCGCACATCCAGCACCAGGCTGCCTTCCTCATTGATCCTGCGCACGGCCTGGGGCGGAGGCAGGGACTCGTATTTGCGGGACAGGCGCTTGGTTTCGGTATAGACGATCATGGCCATGATCGCCACCAGGGCTGCAATCAGAATGGGGTTATTGCTGGCAAATTCCAGATACTGTTCCATGAGGGACAGGGGGCTCCGAGGCTACAGGTCAGGGTTCAGGCGGAGCGGCAGAAGACTTCCTGCATCATGCCGATGAGGCGCAGTGTACGCGCGTCGCCCACCCGGTAGTAGACCCGGTTGGCGTCCTTGCGGGAGGCCAGGATGCCCTTGTCGCGCAGGATCGCCAGGTGCTGGGAGATGTTGCTCTGGGAGGTGCCCACATTGTCAACGATCTCCTGCACACTGACTTCCCGGTCACCCAGGATGCAGAGGATCTTCAGCCGCAGGGGATGGGACATCGCCTTCAGTGAGCGGGAAGCGCGCTCGATATCTTCTTCCTGGGTCATCAACTCAGGGTGGATCGCGGTAGCATTCATGGGGATCGTTTGCCTCAATCGTCTGGTCCGCAAGGGGATTCGCGGACGAGCCTGTGTAATATAATTAATAACTGATTAAATTATATGCCTACCCCGAAAAATTCAACTTTTCCCGCGCTCCCCGGCCTGCTGGCCGGCCTTTGTCTGTCCCTGTTGCTGGTCGCCGGACCCATTCTGGTGGCCGACGAGCGGGCCGAGGCCACCCGGCGCCTGCAACAGGTGCAGCAGGAGATGTCCACCATGCGCCAGCGCATGGAGGCCGCCCGGGGCGAGCAGGGCGGGGTAGAGGCCGCCCTGCGCGAGGCGGAGCGGGAGATCGGTCGCCAGGACAAGGAACTGCGCCGGCTGGATCAGGAACTGGCCGGCGCCAGTGAACGCCTGGCCGCCCTGGAAGCGGAACAGGCCCGGGAGCGGGAACGCCTGGCCACCCAGCTGGAACTGCTGGCCCGGCAGTTGCGCGGCGCCTATCTGGCCGGGCGCCAGGACCGACTGCGGCTGCTGCTCAATCAGGAGGACCCCGCCGTGGTGGGCCGCCTGCTGGTCTACTACCAGCGGTACAACCAGGCCCGTGGCCAGCGTATCGAGACCGCCCGGGAGGACCTGGACCGCCTGGCCAAGCTGGGGGAACAAGTGTCCGCCGCTCGTGCGCAGCTGGGTGCCGAGCGGGAACGCCAGCAGGCGGCCCGGGGGCGCCTGGAACAAGGGCGCGCCGAACGCCAGCGCCTGCTGACCCAGCTGGCAACGGAGATCGCGGACGCCGGCAGCAGTCTGCGGCGCCTGGAGGAGGACGAAAAAGAGCTGGAGGCCCTGCTGCGTTCACTGGACGACGCCCTGAGGGACATCCCGGCCTTCAGCGCCCTGGACGAGCCCTTCGCCGGGCGCCGGGGCAAGCTGCCCTGGCCGGCCCAGGGCAGCCTCGGCGCCCGATTCGGCACCGACCGCAGCGGCCAGGCGGAGCTGAAGTGGCGCGGCGTGGTCATCGACGCCGAGGCCGGGGATCCCGTCCATGCCATCCATCATGGCCGTGTGGTCTTTGCCGACTGGCTGCGGGGCTACGGCCTGCTCACCATCCTCGACCACGGCGGCGGCTACATGAGCCTGTACGGCCACACCCAGAGCCTGTATCGGGCCCCGGGAGACTGGGTCCAGACCGGCGAGCTGATCGCCCGGGTGGGGGACGGGCCGCTCCCGGACAAGGGCGGGCTGTACTTTGAGATACGCCATCAGGGCAAGCCGCTGAACCCTGACCGCTGGTGCGACTCTAACGTCAGAATCACCGCTCCTGCATCCCGCCGCTGAGGCGGGGATGATATGATCGGAGTCAATAGGACCGCTGCCATCCAGCGCGGATCCAACGCCGTGGAGAATGACTGAATGAAACCGACCATCCGGATGAGCGCAGGGGTACTGACAGGCATCGTGCTGGGCCTCGCGCTCAGCCTGTCTTTCGGGGTCTTCGCCAACAAGCAGGAAGGCGCGGAGGCCATCCCCCTGGAGGACCTGCGCACCTTTACCGACGTCTACATGCGTATCAAGCGCAATTACGTGGAAGACGTGAGCGACAGCGAGCTCCTGGAAAACGCCATTCGCGGCATGCTCTCCGGCCTCGACCCGCATTCCAGCTACCTCAGCGAGCGCGACTTCCGCGACCTGCAAATCGGCACCAGCGGCGAGTTCGGCGGCCTGGGTCTGGAAGTGGGCATGGAAGACGGCTTCGTCAAGGTGATCTCCCCCATCGACGACACACCGGCGAGCAAGGCCGGTGTGCGCGCCGGTGACCTGATCATCCGTCTCGACGACAAGCCCGTCAAAGGCATGACCCTCAACGACGCGGTCAACGAGATGCGCGGCCCCAAGGGCACCGACATCACCCTGACCATCATGCGCGAGGGCGCCGACCAGCCCATCCGCCTCACCCTGACGCGAGACATCATTCGCGTGCGCAGTGTGCGCAGCGAGATACTCGAGCCGGGCTTCGCCTATCTGCGCATTAGTAACTTCCAGTCCAAGACCTCCCAGAGCCTGGTGGAAGAGGTGCAGAAGCTGCAGCGCGAAGGCAACGGCCTGCGCGGACTCATCCTGGACCTGCGCAACAACCCCGGCGGTGTGCTCAACGGCGCCGTGGGCGTATCTGACGCCTTCCTGGAAGACGGCCTGATCGTCTACACCGAGGGCCGCACCGCCGATGCCCAGTTCCGCTACCAGGCCTCCCCTGGCGACGTGCTCAATGGCGCGCCCATGGTGGTGCTGGTCAACGAAGGCTCCGCCTCCGCCTCGGAGATCGTCGCCGGCGCCCTGCAGGATCACCAGCGCGCGGTGATCATGGGCAGCCGCACCTTCGGCAAGGGCTCGGTGCAGACCATCCTGCCCCTGAAGCAGGACACAGCCCTGAAGCTCACCACCGCCCGCTACTTCACCCCCGACGGCCGCTCCATCCAGGCCGAAGGCATCGAGCCGGACATCAAGCTGGAGCGTCTGCAGGTCAGCGCCGCCGAGACCAATGGCTCCCGCCCGGTCACCGAGGCCTCCCTGCAGCGACACCTGCAGCGCCAGCGTGCCACCGAAGAGACCGGCGGCGCCGACCCCGAAGCGGCCGAGGTCGACGGCACCGACTCCCTGGCCCAGCGGGACTACCAGCTCTACGAAGCCCTCAACCTGCTCAAGGGGCTGACCATCCTGCAGGCCCGGCGCTAATGCCGGAAAGGGTGCGGCGCTTCGCTTCGCTGTGGCTGGCCCTGCTGTTATGGACCAGTACCGGCCAGGCCCATGAGCCGCGCCCCTTCATTGCCATCGTCATCGACGACCTGGGTAACCAGCTCGACTCGGGCCAGCGCACCCTGGCCCTGCCCGGTGCATTGACGCTTGCCGTCCTGCCCCATACCCCCCATGCCCGTCTGCTCGCCGAACAGGGACACGAGGCCGGCAAGGAAATCATGCTACACCTGCCCATGCAGGCCACCGAGGCCCTGCCCCTGGGCCCCGGCGGCATCACCACCGACATGGACCGGAACACCCTGCGCGAGACCTTCCACGAGGCCCTGGCCACTGTGCCCCACGCCCGGGGCGTGAACAACCACATGGGCAGCCTGCTCACCCGGCACCTGGGCCACATGCAATGGTTCATGGAGGAAATGGCGGCGCTGCAAGGCCTGTATTTCCTGGACAGCCGCACCACGGCCCTGACCGTTGCCCAGCGGGTCGCCCATCACCAGGGCCTGCTGACCACCCGGCGCGACGTGTTCCTGGACGCCGCGCCCCACGACGAGGCCTTCGTGGAGGCCCAGATGAACCTGCTGCTGGCGCTGGCACGGCGTCAGGGTCACGCCCTGGCCATCGGCCATCCCTACGGCGCCACCCTCAATGTACTGGAACGTTACCTGCCCGATCTCCATGAACAGGGGGTCGAGCTGATCACCGTCAGTGAATATCTGAAGCGAAAGGAGGCGATCCCCCTATGGCAAGCATCCTTATCCCCCTCGCCCACGGCTGCGAAGAACTCGAAGCCGTCACCCTGATCGACCTGTTCCGGCGCGCCGGATTCCAGGTCATCACCGCCGGCCTCGAGCCGGGCCCGGTACGCTGTTCCCGGGGCACCGTCCTGATCCCGGACCAGACCCTGGAAGAGGCCGAACACGGCGACTACGACCTCATGGTACTGCCCGGCGGCCAGCCCGGCGCCGATCACCTCAACGCCGACCCGCGCGTGCACCGACTGCTGACGAAAATGAGTGAGGGTGACCACTACGTGGGCGCCATCTGCGCCGCGCCGAAGGTACTGGCGGACGCCGGTCTGCTCAAGGGCAAACGGGCCACCGCCTACCCCGGCGTACTGGAGGCCATGGACCTGGGTACCGACACGGAACTGACCACCGCCACAGTACAGCGGGACGGCAAGGTCATCACCTCCAGGGGCCCCGGCACCGCCATGGACTTCGCCCTGGACCTGATCGAACTGCTCGCCGGCCCGGAAAAACGCCGTCAGGTGGAAGAGCCGCTGCAGCGCCCTGGCGGGGGTTAGGTTAGGCGTGAAGCGGTAGGAGATAGGCGTTAAGGCAAAAGCCTTTGCCACAGAGGTCTCAGAGGAAAACCCATTCCCTCCCGGCCGTAGGCCGGATAAGGCGCAGCCGCATCCGGCATGACCTCGGTTATAGGGGCAACACCCACAGCCCCATCACCACCCTCGTAATCCTTAGGTTTCCCTCTGAGACCTCTGTGTCCTCTGTGGCTACACGCCTTCCGCCTCCCGCCTTCGCCACCCCCGGTTTCTGAACCCAAAAACATGGGTTCTCGCAGAGGCGCAAAGACGCAAAGGAAAACCTTGATTGGATGTGTTTTCTTGGCGTCTTTGCGCCTCTGCGAGAAATAATCCCTTTATAAAACGTCCACAAAAAGCCGGGCACCTGGCCCGGCCCGCAACATGCATCGCAATGAGAGAGACGTCTATGGGCAGCGGGCAGGGCCCGCCCCCCCACGCACGTTTTGAGCCACGTGTGCGCTATCGCACCGATTGGGCAGGTGGGAAGGGCTATGTTGCATAGGTAGGCTGACACACGCGAGTCCTTCGCTTGGGCAGCCCGGAGGAGGTTTTTTATGAACAACATCATCTACATCGTCGGTCTGATCGTCGTTGTCCTGTTCATTCTGGGATTCTTCGGACTTCGATAAGTCCGCCGTGATTTCGGGATCGGGGGCGCGATACCAACGATGTGCCAATCAAGGCACATTCGCCCCAGTCGCCGCCATGCAGATCCACGGGACAGGGGCACCTGCAGTCCGGGTTCGACGGGAATGTATCCTCCCGTCGTGCGCCTGTGTCACCATGGATACCTGACAGGCATAACCGAGGCGAAGCATCATGGGCAAAGAGAGAGAAAGCAAGAAAGAAACAAAGAAAAAACCTGCATCGACCGCGAAGGAAAAGAAGGCCGCCAAGCAGGCAAAGAAACAGACATCCGGCACTACAACGACCATGCCCCACTGAAGCTTCGGCCCACTGATCGGAACCCGCTGCACAAGCCGGATATCCTATCAGTCGTAGCGACCACCTGAGACAACTCGGCTCAGGTGGAATCCTTGATGTCCTTCTTTTTTACCTCACCGAATCCCGCCTGGAC
>JBHEOJ010000117.1:6386-6772 GCA_046260855.1 Thioalkalivibrio sp. | reverse complement strand
GTGCTTCCTCAGAGGCGCAGCTGGCGATACGTTTGTACAGGATCAGGCGGGTATGCACGTCGGGTACGTAGTCGTCCGGCAGCAGCGAGGGGACACCCAGGTCCACCTCGGTGACCTCCGCCATGGGACGATCCAGGTCCGGCATCTCGCCCTTCTTCATGGCCTTCACGGCCCGATCCAGTAGTTCGTTGTAGAGGGTGAAGCCGATCTCCTGGATCTGGCCGCTCTGACCCTCGCCCAGCAGTTCGCCGGCGCCGCGAATCTCCAGATCGTGGGAGGCCAGGGTGAAGCCCACGCCCAGATCCTCCAGGGACTCGATGGCCTCCAGGCGTTTGACCGCATCCGGCGTGATGGCCGAGGGGTGCGGGGTCAGCAGGTAGGCGTAG
>JBHEOJ010000117.1:0-6376 GCA_046260855.1 Thioalkalivibrio sp. | reverse complement strand
GTGTTGGCGGTGGGCACATCGATGCCGCTTTCCACGATGGTGGTGCACACCAATACGTTGTGGCGCCGGTGATAGAAGTCGAGCATCACCTGCTCCAGCTCGCTTTCACGCATTTGCCCGTGGGCGATGCCGATGTCGGCGCCGGGCACCAGTTCCGCCAGTTCACGGGCCGTCTTGTCGATGCTGTCCACGGCGTTGTGCAGGAAATACACCTGCCCGCCACGCCGGATCTCGCGGGTGATGGCCTCCTGGATCAGCGCGTCGTTCCACTGGCTGATGAAGGTCTTGATGGCGTGCCGTTCCATGGGCGGGGTGGCGATGATGGACAGATCCCGCAGGCCCGAGAGCGCCATGTTCAGGGTGCGCGGGATGGGGGTGGCGGTCAGGGTGAGCATGTCCACCTCGGCGCGCAGGGCCTTCAGGCGTTCCTTGTGGCGCACGCCGAAGCGATGTTCCTCGTCGATGATCACCAGGCCCAGGCGCTTGAATTTCACGTCCCCCTGGATGAGCTTGTGGGTGCCGATGACGATGTCCACGCGCCCGTCGGCAAGCCCCTCCAGCACGGTCTTGGTGTCTTTGGCACTGCGAAAGCGCGACAGCGATTCGATGCGTATGGGCCAGTCTGCGAACCGGTCAGTGAAATTCTGGTAATGCTGCTGGGCGAGCAGGGTGGTGGGCACCAGAACCACGACCTGCTGGCCACTGTTGGCGGCCACGAAGGCGGCGCGCATGGCCACCTCGGTCTTGCCGAAACCCACGTCGCCACAGACCACCCGGTCCATGGGTTGTTGCGAGGCCATGTCGTCCAGCACCGACTCGATGGCCCGGGCCTGGTCCGGGGTCTCCTCGAAGGGGAAGCTGTCGGCGAAGGCCGCGTAGTCGGTGGCCTGGATATCGAAGGCCTGACCCTTGCGGGCGGCGCGTCGGGCGTAGATTTCCAGAAGTTCGGTGGCCACGTCCCGGGCCTTTTCGGCGGCCTTGCGGCGGATCTTGACCCACTGCTCGCCGCCGAGTTTGTGCAGCGGGGCGTGTTCGGTGTCGGCGCCGGTGTAGCGGCTGACCAGGTGCAGGGAGGAGACGGGCACGTAGAGCTTGTCGCCGCCGGCGTATTCCAGGGTCAGGAACTCCGCCTCCTGGCCGCCCACGGCAAGTTTCTGCAGGCCCAGGTAGCGGCCTACACCGTGTTCCTCGTGCACCACCGGTGAGCCCGTGTGCAGGTCGGTCAGGTTGCTGATGACTGCATCGGCATCCCGGGTGGGGCGCTTGCGGCGCCGTTCCTGGCGGGCCCGTTCGCCGAACAGGGCGGGCTCGGTGATGATCGCCAGGCCACAGCCGGGCATGCGCATGCCGTTGTCGATGGGCGCGACGGTGATGGCCAGCGGGCTGTCGCTGTCCAGGAAGGCCTGCCAGTGCTCTACCGGGGTGGCCGTGAGCCCGAAGGGGCGCAGGGTGTCCAGCAGGAACTCCCGGCGTCCGGCGGATTCGGCGGCGATCAGTACCCGGCCGTGAAAGCCGTCCAGGAAGGTCTTGAGGGATGCGGCGGGGTCTGCCTGGCGAATATGCAGGCGCAGGTCAGGCAGGGGGGCCACGTCGAAGTTCACGCTACCCGCGCCACTGTCCAGCTGTTCCGGGCGTTCCACCCGGATGCCGGGTCGTCCGCTGAGCTGGGCCTTGAGTTCCTCGCTGGTGAGGAAGATCTCCGGGAGATCGAGGATGGGGCGTTCACGGTCGTGGCGGCGCTGCTCGTGGCGCTGGGCTGCCTGGGCCAGGAATTCCTCCGCCGTGGCCTGTACTTCGCCGACCTGCACCAGGCGCACATTGCCCGGCAGGTAGTCGAACAAGGTGTTGAGTGCCTCGAAGAACAGGGGCAGGTAGTACTCGATGCCTGCCGGTGCCGTGCCCTGGCTCACGTCCCGGTAGATGACGCTGGCCTGGGGGTCGCCCTCGAAGCGGGTGCGGTAGCGCTGGCGAAAGCCCTTGATGGCCTCCTCGTCCAGGGGGAATTCATGGGCCGGCAACAGGCGCACGGCATCCACGGTGTCCTGGCTGAGCTGGGTCTCGGGGTCGAAACTGCGAATGGATTCGATCTCGTCATCCAGCAGGTCCACGCGGTAGGGCGTGTTGCTGCCCATGGGGAACAGGTCGATGAGCGAGCCGCGCACGGCAAACTCCCCGTGTTCCATCACCTGGCTGACGCAGTGATAGCCGGCCTGTTCCAGGTTGCGGCGCAGGGCGTCCCGATCCAGGCGGGCGCCAGTCTTGAGCATGAGCACCCGGCCCTGCAGCCAGGCCCGGGGCGCGATGCGCTGCATGAGGGTGTTGACCGGCACCACCAGGATGCCCCGTTCCAGATCCGGGAGGCGGTACAGGGTCTCCAGGCGCTGGGAGATGATGTCCTCGTGGGGGGAGAACAGGTCGTAGGGCAGGGTCTCCCAGTCCGGCAGGGTGAGCACCGGGAGATCCTTCTCGCCCAGGAAGAATTCCAGCTCCCGGGCCATGGTCTCGGCATCACGGGTGTCCGGGGTGATCACCACACCCAGGCCGGGGTGTGTCTCCAGGGTGCGGGCGATGGCCAGGCCCCGGGCGGCGCCATAGAGCCTCCCCCAGCGATGCTGGCCGGGGGTCACGGGCAGGTCAGGGGGCGTAAGGGGGCTGTGCTGGGCCGGGGAGGGCATCAGGGGCGGTCGGTGAGCAGTTAAACGGCCGCCCATTCTACTGCACCGGCCATGCCGGTGCAGTAGCAGTGGCTAGTTTCAAGTGGCTAGTGGCAAGGAAAACCACCTTCAACCCGACCCTTACCCAGAGGGAGAGGGGGAAAAAATGAAACCCCCTCCCCCGCATCGCGGGGGAGGGTTGGGGAGGGGGCCTTGAGACTAGCCACTTGCCACTGATTCATCTCGACTTACAAGTATTCATTCCGATCAGGCTATACGCCGGGCACCAGCCGATCAGGGCGGTGGCCAGGGGGATGATGCCGATCCAGCCCCAGGGAGTCTGTGGGCCGATGAACACCAGGGCGATCAGGACGATGCCGACGATGGCGCGGATGGCCCGGTCAGCGGACCCCATGTTCTTCAGGGTTTCCAGGTTCATGTGTCTATACCTCCGATTGGAATGACTTGAAGCATAGTCCAGTAGGGTGCAGGGATCAGTGACCTTGTCACCTCCTTGAAGTGGGAGGTGTGAATTGGGAAGTGGGAACGATAGGTGGATGAAGATGCGTAGCTTGGGGTGAGCGTAGCGAACTCCAACGCAGGATCAGCCCTTGGCGAGTTTCTCCAAGGCAGGGCGATCCAGCAGATCGATGTGGCCCCGGGCCAGGCGCACCCAGTCGTGGCGTTCAAAATCCTTCAGGGCGCGGCTGACGACTTCCCGGGCGCTGCCCAGTTCCACGGCCAGATCCTGGTGGGTGCAGTGCAGGGTGTCCTGGCCGTGGGCCAGTTCCAGCAGACGCTGGGCGAGACGCACGTTGAGTCGACCGAAGGCCACTTCGTCGATCAGGGTCATCAGCTCCGCGATGCGCTGGCCGTAGCCCTGGAACACGAAGCGACGAAAGCCAGGGGAGTGTTCGATACCCTCCATGAAACGGGAGGCGGGGATGGAGATGCCCGACACGGGGGACTCGCAGATCCCCTCGGCGCCGTAGCGGCTGCCGCCCAGCAGGCAGGAGGTGGTGAGCACGCAGGACTCCCCGCTCTGCACCCGGTAGAGCACGATCTCCCGTCCGCTGCTGGAGGTCTGCTGCACACGCACCGAACCACTCACCACCAGCAGATACTGTTCGCAGACACTGCCGGGCCGGAATACCACGGCACCCTCCGGCGCCTGGATCTCCCGGGCGTCGTTTAGCACGGCGAGGCCAGCGGGATCATCGACCTGAGCGAGTGCCGGGAAATGTCGTATCCAGGGTGGTGTTTGTGTCGATTTCATAGGGAGCTCGTTTGATTCAGGATCGGGATTTACACCACGAAGCACACGAAGGGCACGAAGAAAAGATCATGGGCTGTATGAATCGTGGTTTATCTGACTTTGGCGCCTGATCTGCCGATATCGTGGCTACGTTGATAAAAAGAATGGTCTCTCGCCAAGACGCAAAGGACGCCAAGAAGGCACAAGAACGATTAAAGAATCTTTCCTTTGCGTTCTTTGCGTCTTGGCGAGAGACATAGAATTTAATGCAAACGAAGCAATAAGGCACCGACATGAGCGGCTGAAGCCCGGGATGGACGAAGGCTGCTCCGCCCAAAAAATCTTTTCTTCGTGCCCTTCGTGTGCTTCGTGGTAGACAACACAGCCCTGAACTCAGTCCCGATAACGCCTGAGCAGGTCCTGGTAGGCGTCGATGCGACGGTCGCGCAGGAAGGGCCAGATGCGGCGCACCTGCTCGGCCCGGGCCAGGTCCACATCGGCCCGCAGCACCGTCTCCTCGTCACTGCCTGCCTGGGCCAGAAACTCACCCTGGGGCCCGCACACGAAGCTGGAACCCCAGAACCGGCTGCCGGGGGTGACGCCGCTTGGGTCGGCCTCGAAACCGGTGCGGTTGACGCTCATCACGGGCAGGCCGTTGGCCACGGCATGGGCTCGCTGGATGGTGATCCAGGCGTCCCGCTGGCGGGCCTGTTCGTCCTCGGGGTCGTTGGGATTCCAGCCGATGGCGGTGGGGTAGATGAGCATCTCGGCGCCGGCCAGTGCCATGAGCCGTGCGGCTTCCGGGAACCACTGGTCCCAGCACACCAGCACGCCCAGGCCGCCCACGGCGGTATCTACGGGTTCGAAGCCCAGATCGCCGGGGGTGAAATAAAACTTCTCGTAGTAGCCGGGATCATCAGGGATGTGCATCTTGCGGTACTTGCCGGCAAGGCGACCGTCGGAATCCAGCACCACGGCGGTGTTGTGATAAAGCCCCGGCGCACGGCGCTCGAACAGTGAGCCGACGATGACCACGTCGTGCTCCCTGGCGGCGCGTGAGAGTGCCTCGGTGCTGGGGCCGGGGATGGACTCGGCCTGGTCGAACACCTCGGTGTCTTCGGTCTGGCAGAAATAAAGTCCCGTGTGCAGTTCCTGCAGGATCACCAGCTTCGCGCCAGCGGCGGCGGCCTCACGGATGCCCTTGAGGCTCTTGGTCAGGTTGGCTTCACGGTCGGCGCTGTTGGCCTGCTGCACGAGTGCGATTTTCATGGGATGGTTTCCAGGGTATGGCTGGGAGAAAGATTTTCAACGCAAAGGCGCGAAGACGCAAAAAGGCTTTTTCTACTCAAAGAAATTTGGCGCCCTTTTCGTCTTCGCGCCTTTGCGTTGGATTTTCAGATCCGGCCCGGTCAGGCCAGCACGCCTTCCGGGAACTGCATGGTGACGCAGTGCAGGCTGCCGTATTGGCGTATGAGGGTGCGACAGTCGATGCCGATGATCTCCCGGTCCGGGAAGGCCGCGCCGAGGCGCTCCAGGGCGATTGTATCGGTGGGGTCGTCGTAGGTGGGGACCAGGACCGCGCCGTTGATGATCAGGAAGTTGGCGTGGGTGGCGGGCAGACGGCGGCCGTCGTCCTCGCGGATCGGGGCTGGCAGGGGCAGGGCGATGAGCCGATAGGGCTCGCCCGAGGCCGTGCGCAAGGCCTTGAGTTCCACTTCCATGGCCTTCAGGGGACCGTGGTGCGGATCGGCAGTATTCTCGCAGGTGACGTAGGCGATGGTGTGCGCGTCACACAGCCGGGCCAGGGTGTCCACGTGGCCGTCGGTGTCGTCCCCTTCCAGGTCGCCGTGTTCCAGCCACAGGATGCGCTCAACGCCCAGGCGCTGTTTCAGGGCTGCTTCCACACCGGCCCGGTCCAGGCCCGGGTTGCGGGTGGGGGTGAGCAGGCAGCCGGCGGTGGTGAGCAGGGTGCCTTCACCGTCGGACTCGATGGAGCCGCCTTCCAGCACCAGGTCCACGGTCTGCACGGGCAGTTCGCCGAACAGTCCGTGGGCCTTGAGACACGCGGTGATGCGGTTGTCCTCCTCGGCGGGGTACTTGCCGCCCCAGCCGTTGAACTGGAAGTCCAGCAGCTTGAGGTGGCCGTCTTCCAGGATGGTGATGGCGCCGTGGTCCCGTGCCCACGTGTCGTTGGCCGGGGCCAGGGCGGTGCTCACCTGCCCCAGATTGGCGCCGGCCTCCTCCAGTTGATTGAGGACATGGGTTCTATGGGCCGTGTCCTGGCAGACCACCAGCAGTCGCTCGAAACGGGTGATGGCAGCACCGATCCGGCTGAACACCGCATCGGCCTCATCCAGGAGGTCGGACCAGTCGCTTTTGCCATGGGGCCAGGTAAGCTGGACGCCACTCTGGGGCGCCCACTCGGCGGGCAGGACTCGGGACATGAAAGGGGCCTAGCGGGTGTCGG
>JBHEOJ010000116.1:0-6874 GCA_046260855.1 Thioalkalivibrio sp. | reverse complement strand
GTTCCGCCGCCCGTAACTCCTCGTGCACGTGTCTGAGACGGGTCAGGGCGTCGTTGAGCATGCGCGCGGCTGCGGTTTCTTCGGCCTGGGGCAGTTGCCACTGTGCCAATTTTAGTAGAAACCGGCCCTCATCGCTGTCGCGCCACCGTTCCAGCAGGGCCGCAGTATTTAGATGGGGACTCTGGGTCAGAGTTTCAATGACCTGGGCCAGCAGGCGGGCCCCCGGGGCCGGGCTCTGGGCCAGGTAGTCCCAGTCCGTCAGGTCCCGGGCCAGGGCGGGCTCCTGCAGCAGCAGGGCCAGGGCCATGCGGGTGGGGTTCATGGCCAGGCGCTGTCCGCCTCCGGACGGTGCCTGGCGCCGGATGGGACGCGCCTCGGGCGGGAGAGAGGCGGCGGGACCGGTCTCGGTCTGGCGGGCGAACTGTTCAGGGGAGACGGCGCACAGTTGTGCCAGGTCGTTGACCAACTGGGTCTTGAGCAGGCCTTCGGGCATGGCCTTGAGCAGCTTGGCGCCCTCGGTCCCGAGCCGGGCGCGGCCTTCCCGGGTGCCGGCGTCGTAGCGCTCGCGCAGGCCCTCCAGGAAGGTGTCGGACAGGGCCAGGGCCCCGGCCTCCATGGCGCGAAAGCCCTCGGCCCCCAGGCTGCGCACCAGGCTGTCCGGATCCTCTCCATCCGGCAGGAACAGGAAGGCGGCCTCCCGGCCGTCGCGCATCACCGGCAGGGCCTGTTCCAGGGCTCGCCAGGCGGCCTTGCGGCCGGCGGCATCGCCATCGAAGCAGAACACCAGCCGGGGCACGACGCGAAACAGGCGTTCGAGGTGGTCCCGGGTGGTGGCAGTGCCCAGTGTCGCCACTGCATGGCTGATGCCGTGCTGGGCCAGGGCGATCACGTCCATGTAGCCTTCCACCACCAGCAACTGGTCAAGACGGGTGCTGGCCTTGCGGGCCTCGAACAGGCCGTAGAGCTGCTGGCCCTTGTGAAACACGGGGGTCTCGGGGGAGTTCAGGTACTTGGGCTCGCCCTGGCCCAGTACCCGGCCACCGAAACCGGTGACCCGGCCCCGGTTGTCCCGGATGGGGAACATGATGCGTCCGCGAAAGCGGTCGTAGACCTGGCCGCCTTCCTTGCGGATGGCCAGCCCCGCTTCCACCAGGATCTTGTCCTCGAAGCGCGGGGCCAGCACCGAGAGCAGTCCGTCCCAGCGATCGGCGGCATAGCCCAGGCGATAGTCCCGGGCGATCTCGCCGCTCAGGCCGCGGTCCTTGAGATAGTCCACGGCCTCGGTGCTGGTGCGCAGTGCCCGGGTGTAGTGCTCCGCCGCCGCTTCCAGGGCGTCGTAGAGGGGGCGCTGGTCCTCGGCCCGTTCATCGCCGCCCTGTTCCCGGGGGACTTCCATGCCCGCCAGGCGCGCCAGTTCTTCGATGGCCTCCGGGAAGGAGAGGTTGTCATGCTCCATGAGGAAGGTGATGGCGGTGCCATGGGCGCCGCAACCGAAGCAGTGATAGAACTGCTTGGCGGGGGTGACGAAGAAGGAGGGGGTCTTTTCCCCGTGGAAGGGGCAGCAGGCGGCGTATTCACGCCCCTGTTTCTTCAGGGTGACGCGGCCATTGATGACCTCCACGATGTCCGTGCGGGCGAGGAGTTCATCGATGAAGTGCTGTGGAATCATTCAAGTCTCAAGTGGCTAGTAGCAAGTGGCAAGGGGGTGATTTTCCTTGCCACTTGCCACTTGAGACTAGCCACTTCTCAGGCAGCCTGCCTGAGATTTGCGATCAGGCTGCGCAGTTCTGAGGCCTTGGGTTTGACCAGCCAGAAGTGGTGCAGGAAGCTGTCGAAATCCTCCAGGATCTTCCGGCCCCAGTCGCTTTCGGTCTCGGTGACGTATTCGCGCAGCAGGTCTTCCAGGTAGTTGCGGTGGGCCTCCATGTACTCGGTGTCGAGCCGGTGCATATCGATCAATTCGTTGTTCATGCGGTCGACGAAGCCGTTGTCCTGGTCCAGCACGAAGGCGAAACCGCCGGTCATGCCGGCGCCAAAATTCACGCCGGTGGGGCCGAGGACTACGATCACGCCGCCGGTCATGTATTCGGCGCAGTGATCGCCCACGCCTTCCACCATGGCAATGGCACCTGAGTTGCGCACGCCGAAGCGTTCGCCGGCCAGACCCGCGGCGTAAAGCTTGCCGCCGGTGGCACCGTACAGGCAGGTGTTGCCGATGATGGTGGTCTCCTGGCTCTTGAAACGGCTTTCCCGGGGCGGGCGGATCACCAGCTTGCCGGCGGCCATGCCCTTGCCCACGTAGTCGTTGGCATCCCCTTCCAGGTACATGTGCAGGCCACCGGCGTTCCACACGCCGAAGCTCTGGCCCGCCGTGCCCTTGAAGCGCACGGTGACTGGGGTGTCGGACATGCCGTAGTTGCCGTGGCGCAGGGCGATCTCACCGGACACGCGGGCGCCGATGGAGCGCTGGGTGTTGCTGAGCGCGTAGCTGAATTCGCCACCGGACTTGGCCTCGATGGCGGAGAGCATGTCGGCCACCATCTGCTCAGCTAGCTCGCCCTTGTCGAAGGGCTCATTGTGGGGCTCGACGCAGAACCGGGGTTTGTCTGCGGCCACACCGCCGTCGGAGAGGATGGGGTTCAGGTCCAGGCTGTGCTGCTTGCCGGTGGCGCCGGGCAGGCGCTCCAGCAGGTCCACGCGGCCGATCAGGTCGGTCATGGACTTCACGCCCAGGGCGGCCATCCACTCCCGGGTCTCACGGGCCACGAACTGGAAGTAGTGCATCACCATCTCGGGCAGGCCGATGAAGTGGTGCATGCGCAGCACGTTGTCCTGGGTGGCGACACCGGTGGCGCAGTTGTTGAGATGACAGATGCGCAGGTACTTGCAGCCCAGGGCCACCATGGGGCCGGTGCCAAAGCCGAAGCTCTCGGCGCCGAGGATCGCCGCCTTGATCACGTCCAGGCCGGTCTTCAGGCCGCCGTCAGTCTGCAGACGCACCTTGTCGCGCAGGTCGTTGGCGCGCAGGGTCACGTGGGCCTCGGACAGGCCCAGCTCCCAGGGGGTGCCGGCGTACTTCACGGAGGTCAGCGGACTCGCGCCCGTCCCACCGTCGTAACCGGAGATGGTGATCAGGTCCGCGTAGGCCTTGGCCACGCCGGCGGCCACGGTGCCCACACCCGCCTCGGATACTAGCTTCACCGACACCAGGGCCTTGGGGTTGACCTGCTTGAGATCGAAGATCAGCTGCGCCAGGTCCTCGATGGAGTAGATGTCGTGGTGGGGCGGCGGCGAGATGAGCGCCACGCCGGGGCTGGAGTAACGCAGCTCGGCGATCATCTTGTTGACCTTGTGGCCGGGCAGCTGGCCGCCCTCGCCGGGCTTGGCACCCTGGGCCACCTTGATCTGCAGCACCTCGGCGTTGACCAGGTAATGGGGGGTCACGCCAAAGCGCCCGGAGGCCACCTGCTTGATCTTGGACATGCGCTCGGTGCCGTAGCGGGCCACGGCCTCGCCGCCCTCGCCGGAGTTGGAGCGTCCGCCCAGTCGGTTCATGGCGATGGCCAGGGCCTCGTGGGCCTCGGGGGAGAGGGCGCCCAGGCTCATGCCGGCGGAGTCAAAGCGGGGCAGGATCTTCTCGATGGGCTCCACGTCGTCCACGGCGATGGGGGTCATGTCCTCGCGCAGCTTGAACAGGTCGCGCAGTACCGTGACCGGGCGCTCGTTTACCAGGCGGGCGTATTCCTTGTAGGTGTCGTAGTCACCGGTCTGCACGGCCTTGTGCAGGGTCTGGATCACGTCCGGGTTGTAGGCGTGGTATTCGCCGCCATGGACGTATTTCAGCAGACCGCCCTGACGCAGGGGCTTGCGCAGGTTCCAGGCCTCGGCGGACAGACGTTTCTGGTCATCCTCGAGATGCTCGAAACGGGTGCCGCGAATGCGGCTCACGCTGCCGTGGAAGCACAGGTCCACCACGGCGTCGTCCAGACCCACGATCTCGAACAGCTGGGCGCCGCGATAGGAGGCGATGGTGGAGATGCCCATCTTGGAGATGATCTTGTACAGGCCCTTGTTGATGCCCTTGCGATAGTTCTGGGCCAGTCTGTCGACATTGGCCTCGCTGATCTCCTTGCTGTCCACCATGCCCTGCAGGGATTCGTAGGCAAGATAGGGGAACACCGCCGTGGCGCCGTAGCCGATGAGCACGGCGAAGTGGTGCGGATCACGTACGGTACCCGTTTCCACCACGATGTTGGCGTCGCAGCGCAGGCCTTCCCGGATCAGACGGTGATGCACCGCGCCGGTGGCCAGCAGGGCATGCATGGGCAGGCTGTCCTCGCGCACGCTGCGGTCGCTGAGCATCAGGATCACGGTGCCGGCACGCACGGCCTCGACCGCCTGATCGCAGAGGGCGCGAATGGCCGCCTCAAGCCCCAGGGCGGGGTCGTAGTTCAGGTCGAAGGTGGTGGTGCGGTAGTCGTCTTTGTCCAGTGCCATGAGCTGCTGGAACTTTTCCTCGGAGAGCACCGGGGAGTCGGCCATCAGGCGCGCGGCGTGCTCGGGGGTCTCCTCGAACAGGTTGCGCTCACGTCCCAGGCAGGTTTCCAGGGACATGACGATCTGCTCGCGCAGGGGGTCGATGGCCGGGTTGGTGACCTGGGCGAACTGCTGACGGAAGTAGTCATAGAGCGAGCGTTCCTGGGTGGAGAGCACGGGCATGGGCGTGTCATCGCCCATGGAGCCCACGGCCTCCTGACCGGCCTCGGCCAGCACCCGCAGCACCTGGTCGCGCTCCTCGAAGCTCACGCCGAACAGCTTCTCATAGACGTCCAGGCGCGCACTCTCCATGGGCTTGTCCATGAGGGCCCGGTCGTAGAGCCGGGCCTTGAGATGGTGGGCATGGGTGCGCAGCCACTGTCGATAGGGCTTGCGTGCACTGTTGATGCGATCGATATCGTTGGGCAGCAGCAGCTTGCCGGTGGTGGTGTCCACGGCGAGCATCTGGCCGGGCTTGAGCCGGCCCTTGGTCACCACGCTGGCGGGATCGTAGTCATAGACGCCGATCTCCGAGGCCAGGGTGATGTGGCGGTCGTCGGTGATCACATAGCGGGCCGGGCGCAGGCCGTTGCGGTCCAGGGTGCAGGCGGCATAGCGGCCGTCGGTGAGCACGATGCCGGCGGGGCCGTCCCAGGGCTCCATGTGCATGGAGTTGTATTCGTAGAAGGCCCGCAGGTCAGGGTCCATATGGGTGACGTTCTGCCAGGCGGGCGGGATCAGCAGGCGCATGGCGCGGAACAGGTCCACGCCGCCGGCCAGCAGCACTTCCAGCATGTTGTCCAGGCTCTGGGAGTCGGAGCCTTCCATGTTCACCAGGGGCTGCAGCTCGGAGAGTTTGGGCAGGTTCGGCGAGGTGAACTTATGGGCGCGGGCCAGGGCCCAGAAGCGATTGCCCCGCACGGTGTTGATCTCGCCGTTGTGGGCGAGGAAGCGAAACGGCTGGGCCAGGCGCCACTGGGGCCAGGTGTTGGTGGAGAAGCGCTGGTGGAACACGCAGATGGCGGTTTCCAGGCGCGGGTCATTGAGATCCTGGTAGAACACCGGCAGGTTTTCCGGCATCACCAGGCCCTTGTAGGAGACCACCTCGGCGGACAGGGTCGGGACGTAGAACACCGGGTCCTGCTCAAGTGCGATCTCGGTGCGGCGACGGGCGAGGAACAGGGCGCGCTCAAAGGCGGCGGCATCCTGGTCGGCGACGGCATTGACGAACACCTGCTCGATCACGGGTAGGGTCTTGAGGGCCTCGGCGCCACAGGCGGAGGTGTCGGTGGGCACCACGCGCCAGCCGGCCACGGTCAGGCCTTCGGCCTGAAGGTACTTGTTCAGGGTGTCGCGGGCGGTGTCGGCCAGGGCGGCGTCGGTGTTGAGGAACACGATGCCGGCGGCGTACTGGCTGCCCAGCTCGAAACCAGCCTCTGCGGCGATCTCGCGCAGGAAGGCATCGGGTTTTTTCATGAGCAGGCCGCAACCGTCGCCGGTCTTGCCGTCGGCGGCGATGGCACCCCGGTGGGTCAGGCGGGCCAGGGCCTTGATGGCGGTGTCCACCACCCAGTGGCTGGGATTGCCGTCCATGTGCGCGATCAGGCCGAAGCCGCAGTTGTCGCGCTCGAACTCGGGGCGGTACAGGCCGCCAGGGGGTGCGCTCATGTTTGTCACCGATGGGTCTCCCACGCGCGTGGCCCGGGCACGAACACGCCTCGGGCCACCGAATTGAACAGTCATGAGGCCATGGAAAAAGCCATGGCCAAAAGGATCGACAGTATAGAGGGCTTGTCAGGGCCGTTCAAATGGCCCTTTAAAGGCAGTGGCAAGCTAGACCACCCTCTCCCCAACCCTCTCCCTGAGGGCGAGGGGGTAAAGAGCAAAAATCAACCCGCCTTTCTGCACTTCCCCCGCAGTGTGGGGGAAGGTTGTGGGGCATTTACCCCCTCTCCCGCATCGCGGGGGAGGGTTGGGGAGGGGGCCCGCTTTAGCGGGCCTGGGACATCGCCTGCTGGATGGAACCGAAGCTGCGGATCCAAGGCTGGTTACGGCGCACCTCGGCGGGCAGGCTGGCGATGGCGGCCCGTGCGGCCTCGGCGTCGGGGTAGTTGCCCGAGATCAGCACGAACCAGTCCTGATCATTGCGCTGGGTGCGGAACCAGGCCATCTCACCTGCCAGGGACTGGTCACGGGCGTAATTGCGCAGCGCCTGTAACTCGCCGAGACCCAGGATCTGAATGGTGTAGTGGGTGGCGGGCTGTTGCGCCAGCCAGGTGGCGTCCTGCAGTCCGGTGACCTCGGTTCGGGGGGTGGCTGCCGGGGCCGGGGTCTGCGG
>JBHEOJ010000115.1:408-7037 GCA_046260855.1 Thioalkalivibrio sp. | reverse complement strand
CCTTCTGCCACCGCATGAAGCAGAACGTGCTCAACCAGCCCGAGGTGCAGGCCTATTTCCGGGAACACTTTCGCATCCTGAGCGTGGACGTGGGCGGCGACGTGGAGGTGACCAACTTCCAGGGCGAAACCATGCGCCAGGCCGACTTCTCCTTTCGCGAGAACCGCGTGCGCGCAACCCCCGTATTCCAGTTCTACGACCACGAAGGCAAGCCCATCACCCGTTTCACCGGCGCCACCTCCGGCGTGGAGGAATTCCTCTGGCTGGGTGAGTTTGTGGCCGACGGCCATTACCAGGACACCAACTTCAACCGCTACAAGCGCGACCGCCAGGCCCAGTCAAGGCAATGACACGACCAGGGAGGAACACCGGGCGGGCGTGGGGGCGCGCGCTCATGGTCACCATGCTGTGCGCGGTCGCGCCGGCCTCCTGGGCCGATACGCCCCTGCCCCAGCCCCTGAGCCTCAGCGACGCCCTGGTGTTCGCCGACGAGCAGCACCCCGCCGTGGCCCAGGGCCGTGCCGGCATTCTGCGCAGCGAGGCCGAGCGCCTGGCCGCCGAGAGTGCCAATGATCTGGCCGTGGGCATTCGCCTGAACGCCCGCTGGGTGGAGCCCAACAAGAACGCCCCGGACCAGAGCCACAACGACTCCCAGGCCATCCTGCGCCTGAGCAAGCCCCTGTATGACTTCGGTCGCACCAGCCACGCGCTGCAGGCCGCCGATACCGCCCGGCGCGGTCAGCAGGAACAGCACTTAAGCCTCATGGCACGCCAGCGCATGGAGATCATGCGCCGCTACTTCGAGGTGCTCCTGGCCGACCTCACCTACAGCCGCGACAATGAGGCCATGGCCATCGCCTTCATCGCCTTCGATCGGGCCGGCAACCGCAACGAACTGGGCCAGGTCTCGGACATCCAGCTCTACGAACTGGAGGAGCGCTTCCAGGAGATTCGCCTGCGCCGCCTGGCCTCGTTGCAGGAGACCCGCAGCAGCCGCAACCGCCTGGCCATGGCCCTGAACCGCCCCGACCAGGTCCCTGCAGACCTGCTCAACCCCGCCCTGCCCGGCAATAGCCGCACACTGCCCGACCTGGAAGCACTCTACGCCCTGGCCGAGGCGGGTAACCGGCGTCTCGCCAGCCTGCGCCTGGAGGCCGAGGCTGGCAGCCAGCGTCTGGCCGCCAGTCGCGCCGACCGGCGCCCGACCCTGAGCCTGGAGGCGGAGGCCGCCCATCACGAACGTCTGCTGGGCAGCCGTGACCCGTACGCCGCCGGCCTGGTGCTGGACATCCCCCTGTACAGCGGGCGCCGCCTGGACGCCGGCGTGGCCCGGGAGCAGGCCAGCCTGTACGAGACACAGGCCCGCCTGCGCCAGCATGAGCTGGACCTGCGCCAGGCGGTGCTGGAGACCTGGCAGGAGATTTCGCGCCTGACCACCCAGCGCGACCATGTGCGCGCCACCAGTGATTACAGGGATCTGTACCTGGACCGCAGCCGCGCACTGTATGAACTGGACGTAGCCACGGACCTGGGCGATGCCATGACCCAGCAGTCCGCCGCCATGCTGTTCGCCGCCCAGACCGAATTCGAACTGGCCCTGGCCTGGGAACGCCTGGCACTGCTCACCGGCCAGCCGGACTTCAGCCCCGTCCATGCCAGCGCAACCCAGGGCACGCCCTGATGAATAAGAACCGGGAGTCCCCAGTCATGCACAGCCCTTCCTACCGTCGCCGGCTCACCTCCCTGGCGAGCGCCCTTGTCCTGGCCCTGGCCATGACCGCACCCGTGGCACTGGCCGAGGAAATCCCAGCCCGCCTGGACTGGTCTGAACGCCTGGAACTGGGCACACCGGCATCGGGCAACGTCACCCGGGTCAACGCCGAACCGGGACAGCGGGTCAAGCGCGGGGATATGCTGGTGCAGGTGGACGACCGGGGCATCCGTGCCCAGCTGCAAGAAGACGAAGCCCGGCTCAAGCGCCTGGAACTGGCCCGGGGCGAGGCGCAGCTGGAGTACGAACGCCAGCAGGAGATGTACGACCGCACCCTGATCTCCCAGCGGGACCTGAGCCTCGCCGAGATCGGCTTCGCCATGGCCGACGCCGAATACGTGGCCGCCCAGGCGCGGCTGACGCGCACGCGCCTGGACCTGGAATACAGCCGCGTGCGCGCCCCCTTCGATGGCCTGGTGCTGGCCCGTCATGTCCAGATCGGCCAGACCATCAACAACCAGTTGCAGGTCACCCCCCTGGTCACCCTGGTG
Source organism: Thioalkalivibrio sp. (assembly GCA_046260855.1). GTDB lineage: Bacteria > Pseudomonadota > Gammaproteobacteria > Ectothiorhodospirales > Ectothiorhodospiraceae > Thioalkalivibrio_A. The sequence goes on along the minus strand of JBHEOJ010000115.1, from coordinate 4,775 downwards.
GCCAGCGATCCCATGCTGGCCCGGGGCGCGGTAGCCGAGGATCGGCTGGCTGGCCTGAGAGAGGGTCAGAACGTGGAGGTTCGTGTGGGCGAGACCCGTTACGAGGGCACCCTGCGCAGCCTGGGCCTGGAGCCCGTAGAGGCGGGCGCCGACTCCCCTGTCTACGGCATCACCGTGCATTTCAGCGTCCCGGCGGATCAGCCCCTGCGTGCCGGGCAGCGGGCCAGCCTGCACCCGGGCAATGACTAAGGCCTCCGGGCAGGGCGAAACCGGCACCTTGCTGGTATTCACCACCCTGCCTGACCAGGAAAGCGCGGCCAACATCGCCTCAGCCCTGGTGGAGCGCCGCCTGGCGGCCTGTGTGAATATTCTGCCTGCCGGCACGTCTATCTATGAGTGGCAAGGTGAAATCCATCAGGACACGGAGCACGTATTGATTATCAAGAGCTCCGAAGCATGTTTTTCGCAGCTTCAGGGCACCCTGCGGGAGCTGCACCCCTATGACCTTCCGGAGATCGTGGCGGTTCCAATCAGTCACGGGCTTCCCGATTACATCAACTGGATCAAAGAAAGCACCTCATGATGAAACAACTGCTCGCGCTCATCCTCCTGCTGTTCACCTCATCCGCCTTCGCCTTCACCGGTGACGATCTGCTGGAGCCGGAAAAGGCCTTTGCCCTCGAGGCGAGCGTCCAGAATGGCGACACCCTGGTAGCCGACTATCGCATTGCCGACGGCTACTACATGTACAAGGACAAGTTCGGCTTCGAGTCGGACACGCCGGGGATCACCTTCGGCACGCCGCGCATCCCCGACGGCACCATCAAGGATGACGAGTTCTTCGGCCGGGTCGAGACCTACCGCGATCACGTGCGTATCGAAGTTCCCATCCAGCGCGAATCCGGCGCCTCGGCCCGGACCCTGAGCCTCAAGGCCCTGTCCCAGGGCTGCGCCGACATCGGCGTGTGCTACCCGCCGCTCACCCAGCTGGCCTCCCTGGACCTGCCTGCCTCCAGCGGCGCGGTCAATGCCCTGAGCCAGCTGGCCGGTGACATCGGCGGCAGCAATGCCGACGAACTGCTGGAGCCCGAGAAGGCCTTCGCCCTGAGCGTAGAGCCCATCTCTCAGAACGCCGTGGTGGCCCGCTACACCATCGCCGAAGGCTATTACCTGTACCGTGACAAGCTGTCCTTTCGCATCAAGAACGGTGACGGCAACCGCATCGGCCCGGTCAATCCGCCTGAGGGCACAAAGGTGGAGGACGAGTTCTTCGGCCTCACCGAGACCTACCGGGGCGAGGTGGAGATCCTGGTCCCCATCCTGCGCGAGGATGGTGCCAGCAATCGCGTTACCCTGGAGGCGGACTACCAGGGCTGCGCCGACCTGGGCGTGTGCTATCCGCCCCTGACCCAGACCGTGAGCTTCGAGTTCACCAGCAATCTGGCCGTGGGCACGGATATCCCCGCCGCGCCCGAACGGGCCGCGCCGACGGTCTCCGAGCAGGACCGCATCGCCGCCCAGCTTGCCGACGGCCGCCTGTGGCTGGTGATACTGGCCTTCTTCGGTTTCGGCCTGCTGCTCACCTTCACGCCCTGCGTGTTCCCGATGATCCCGATCCTGTCCAACATCATCATCGGCCAGAAGAACCTCACCACCCGCAAGGCCTTCCTGATTTCGCTCGTGTTCGTGCTGGCCATGGCTCTCACCTACACCGTGGCCGGCGTGTTCGCGGGCCTGGCCGGCGCCAACCTGCAGGCCGCCTTCCAGAACCCCTGGATCATCGGCACCTTCGTGGTGATCTTCATCGCCCTGTCCATGTCCATGTTCGGCTTCTACGACCTGCAGATGCCTTCCGCCATCCAGACCCGCCTGTCCAACATCAGCAACAAACAGGAAGGCGGCACCTTCATCGGCGCCGGTATCATGGGCTTCCTGTCGGCGCTGATCGTGGGCCCCTGCGTCACCGCTCCCCTGGTGGGCGCCCTGCTCTACATCAGCCAGACCGGTGATGCCTTCCTGGGCGGCCTCGCCCTGTTCTCTCTGTCCATGGGTATGGGCACGCCGCTGATCATCATCGGCACCGCCGGCGGCAAGATCCTGCCCCGGGCCGGCGGCTGGATGGACCCGGTCAAGGCGGTCTTCGGCGTGGCCCTGCTGGGCATGGGCATCTGGCTGCTGGAGCGGGTCATCCCCATGCCGGTGGCCCTGCTCCTCTGGGGTACGCTGCTGATCGTCTCCGGCATCTACATGGGCGCGCTGCAATCCCTGGCCCCTGGGGCCAGCGGCTGGCGCAACCTGTGGAAGGGCCTGGGCCTGGTGCTCCTGGTCTGGGGCGTGCTGCTGATGATCGGCGCCGCCTCCGGTGGGCGGGACGTGTTCAAGCCCCTGAGCGGCATCACCTCCAGCGTCACGATCAGCGGGGGGGCCGCCGGGACCTCTGCCCAGGCCCAGGGGCTGCAGTTCAAGAAGATCGACAGCCTCGCCGACCTGGAACGGGAAGTGGCCAGCGCCAGCGCCGCCGGCCAGCCGGTGATGCTCGACTTCTACGCCGACTGGTGCGTGGACTGCGTGCGCATGGAACGCACAACCTTCCTGGATGCCGGCGTCATCCAGGCCCTGTCCGGCGCCGTGCTGCTCAAGGCCGACGTGACCGCCAACAACTCGGACCACCGGGACCTGATGCGACACTTCAACCTGTTCGGACCACCGGCCATCGTTTTCTATGATGCCGCCGGCAACGAACAGCGCAATCATCGCATCGTGGGCTACACGCCCGCCGGACGCTTCACGGAACACGTCAACAACGCCATCGGCGGCTGATTAGCCGCATCCGGAAACACTGTCAGCCACGCGGAACCATTCCCCGATGCCCAGAATCGATCACGCCTTTCCCATCTCGCCTCTCGCCTCCCACCCCCTGCGATGCAGGGGCCTGAGCCAGCCCGCCTTCCTGGCGCTACTGCTGGTGGTTGCCCTGGCAGCGGGCCTGGGCGGATTCGGCTTCTACCACCTCAGCCAGAACCCGGACGCCGTCGCCTCAACCGGACCGGCGAACGGCCCGGGCGACAGCGTCATGGGCCAGACCCGTCCCGATTTCAGCCTGCCCGACCTGGATGGCGAGCTTCGCCACATGGCGGAATGGGATGGGGACGTGGTGCTGGTGAACTTCTGGGCCACCTGGTGCCCGCCCTGTCGCAAGGAGATGCCCGCCTTCGTGGAGGTACAGGAGGAATTCGGCAGCCAGGGTGTGACCATCGTCGCCGTGGCCATCGATGAGGCCGAGGCCGTGCGCGACTTCGCCGACACCTATGGCATCAACTTCCCGGTACTCATCGGTGAAAGCGACGCCATGGCCGTGGCCCGGGACTACGGCAACCGCTTCGGCGCCCTGCCCTACAGCGTGCTCATGGACCGCCAGGGCAAGATCCGCTTCATCCAGGCCGGCGAGCTGCACAAGGAAACCTTCGTGCGGGAACTCAAGCCGCTGTTGTAGCCGGTCAGGTCCACAATCCAACGCAAAGACGCGAAGGCGCAAAGGACGCAAAAAGGCCTTTGGGCGTGTTCAGAGCAGGGCCTCTAGGGGTTGGTCATTCTATGCCTTGATTCGGTCAGGCATCGTGAACAAATCCCCCCAAACGACTTTGCGTGCTTTGCGCCTTCGCGTCTTTGCGTTGAACGCCTTTCCTGAGACCCAGTTCTCAATTATTCGCCTAAAATCTGTGAAATAGCGTCTATCTTCGGCCTCTGCGCCTCATCGGACCAGGCACTCGCTGGACAGCCCTACAGACATCATGCAAAATGCCCCTTGCCTGCCGGATCATCCCTAAAACAATCAAAATTCCGGCCCATTTGCAGCCGTTCCTAGAAAGATCATGGCAAAGTTCCTGCTCCTCAACGGCCCCAACCTGAATCTGCTCGGCACCCGCGAGCCGGAGATCTACGGCAGCCAGAGCCTGGCCCAGATCTGCGACGACCTGCGCCTGCTCGCCGGGAATCAGGGACACAGCCTGGAAGATTTCCAGTCCAACGCAGAGCACGAACTGGTGGACCGCGTCCACCGGGCCAGGCAGGAAGGCATCGACTGCATCCTCATCAATCCCGGCGCTTTCACCCACACCAGCATCGCCCTGCGCGACGCCCTGCTGGGGGTGGCCATCCCCTTCATCGAGGTCCACCTGTCCAACGTCCATGCCCGCGAGGCGTTCCGCCAGCAGTCCTATCTATCGGACGTGGCCGCCGGCGTGATCATGGGGCTCGGACCCAAGGGCTATGAGCTGGCGCTGCAAGCCGCCATCCACCTGACACAGAAGAACTGACAAAACCATGGATATTCGCAAGATCAAGAAGCTCATCGAGCTGCTGGAAGA
>JBHEOJ010000115.1:0-240 GCA_046260855.1 Thioalkalivibrio sp. | reverse complement strand
GGCGAGACCCTGTGCATCATCGAGGCCATGAAGATGCTCAACCAGATCGAGTCCGACAAGGCCGGCGTGGTCAAGGCCATCCTCATCGAGAACGGCCAGCCGGTTGAATACGGCCAGCCCATGTTCATCATCGAGTGAGCTGCGCCTCTTGAGTCAAATGCCTTCAACGCGAAGACGCAAAGACGCGGGGAACGCAAAATCACGGGATCAGGCCATCTAAACCACGACCTGACTATCGCC
>JBHEOJ010000114.1:0-7045 GCA_046260855.1 Thioalkalivibrio sp. | reverse complement strand
GCATGTGACTGTACGTGATGGCTCACTGGCGCTGGAGTACGAGGAAGAACCGGTGGCATCGTAAGGGCAAAGCCAAGCCGGAACGCAAAGGGCGCGATGGTTTACGCGAAGGGCGCAAAGGGAAACCTTTGGAGTAAAAACCCTTCGCGACCCTGGCGCATTCTCTTGGCGTCCTTCCTGGTTGGCTTATTGCACAGGTTCGATGAGAGCAGAAACGACAAACGCCGCATCTCTGCGGCGTTTGTCGTTTGAATCCTGGGGTGAAGCCGCAACGCCTACTTGTTGCGGTAGGTGATGCGCCCCTTGGTGAGGTCGTAGGGGGTCATCTGCACGGTGACACGGTCGCCGGTCAGGATGCGAATATAGTGTTTGCGCATGCGTCCGGAGATGTGGGCTGTGACAACGTGACCGTTGTCCAGCTCAACCCGGAACATGGTGTTGGGCAGGGTGTCCAGCACCGTGCCTTCCATTTCAATATTGTCTTCTTTGGCCATACGCCTGAGATCGGTCCGATCGAATTAAGCGGCCATTATCAACAACCGGAAAGATAAAACAAGTGGCTTGGGAGACCTTGTTCACGAACCGGTGGTGTAGATTTGCCCGGATGAGGGCTGTCTGCCTACACTACGGCGCTTGCTACGGCGCTTGATTTTCTCATTTGACAGAGGCCAATCCTCCCCATGACTTTCGCCTGTGTGTTCCCCGGCCAGGGCTCCCAGTCCCTCGGCATGCTGAGTGCCCTTGCAGATGCCCATCCCCAGATCCGCGACTGTTTTCAGGATGCCTCAGACACGCTGGGCTTCGATCTGTGGAGTCTGGTGCAGAACGGCCCGGAGGAGGAGCTCAACCGTACCGAGCACACCCAGCCCGCCATGCTGGCGGCTGGTGTGGCCGTCTGGCGTGTGTGGCAGGCGGCCGGTGGTGCGGCCCCCGGGGTGATGGCGGGCCACAGCCTGGGTGAATACACCGCGCTGGTGTGTGCCGGCGCACTGTCATTTACTGACGCCGTGGCGCTGGTGGCCGAGCGGGGACGTCTGATGCAGGGTGCGGTTGCCCCGGGCGAGGGCGCCATGGCGGCGATCCTCGGCCTCGATGATGCCCAGGTGATCGATGTCTGCGCCCGCGCCGCCCAGGGGGGTGTGGTGGAAGCGGTGAACTTCAACTCGCCCGGTCAGGTGGTCATTGCCGGCGAATCCGCCGCCGTGGACAGGGCCGTGGCCCTGGCGGGCGAGGAGGGCGCCAAGCGTAGTGTTAAGCTGCCGGTGAGCGTACCGTCCCATTGCCAGCTCATGGAACGCGCGGCCGCTCAGCTGGCCGAGCGCCTCGCCGGTATCGCCATCCAGGCACCGGTGATCCCGGTCATCCATAATGTGGATGCGGCCAGCCATGATTCCCCAGACGATATCCGCAGCCTGCTGGCCGCCCAGCTGCACCATCCGGTACGCTGGGTGCAGTCCGTCCAGAAGATGGCCGCCGACGGCGTGGGCAGTGTGCTGGAGCTGGGTCCGGGCAAGGTGCTCACCGGCCTGAACAAGCGCATCGACAAGTCGCTGCGCCTGGCCTGCGTTCAGGATCCCCAGAGCCTGGAACAGGCCCTAGCGCTGGTCGCCGAGTCCTAATCGCATCGCATCATGGGCGCCGGTGCGGCAGCCCAGGACCCCTTATCAGGAGAACCCCCCCATGAGTCTTGAAAATGAAATCGCCCTGGTCACCGGCGCCAGCCGGGGTATCGGCAAGGCCATTGCCCTGGCACTGGCCGGGCAGGGCGCCACGGTGGTGGGCACCGCCACCAGTGAGTCCGGCGCCGAGGCCATCACCAGCTATCTTCGCGGGGGGGGATTCAAGGGCAGAGGCATGGCCCTGGACGTCACCGACGCCGCTGGGGTGGAGAGCGTGATCAAGCAGATCACCGATGATCTGGGCGGTATCGGCATCCTGGTCAACAATGCCGGCATCACCCGGGACAACCTGATGATGCGCATGAAGGACGAGGAGTGGGATGCCATCATCCAGACCAACCTCACCGCCGTCTGGCGTGTCACCCGGGGTGTGCTGCGCGGCATGATGAAGGCGCGCAAGGGGCGCATCGTCAACGTGGGTTCGGTGGTGGGTTCCAGCGGCAACGCCGGTCAGACCAACTACGCCGCCGCCAAGGCGGGCCTGCTGGGTCTGGCCAAGTCTCTTGCGCGTGAAGTGGGTTCGCGGGGGATTACGGTCAACACCGTGGCCCCCGGTTTCATCGATACGGACATGACCCGTGGCCTGCCCGAGGCCCAGCGTGATGCGCTCCTGGGGCAGATCCCCCTGGGTCGTCTGGGCCGCCCGGAAGAGATCGCCGCCGTGGTGGCGTTCCTGGCCTCACCGGCTGCTGCCTATATCACGGGCGAAACCCTGCACGTGAACGGCGGCATGTACATGGCATGAGGAAGTTTCTGTAACGATCTGTTTGTAAAGGACTACTGTAGTGCCCATTGCCCGTGATGTCAGCTCGGGGGACAGGTCTGCAGAGGTTTACACAAGGCGGGGCGCGGGCCATACTCGCGCCCTTTGAAGGCTTGCAGAGCCGGGCCGGTCGCCACACCAGATACTATCAAGTGGAACGGCTTGAAGGTTTTCACTAGAATAGCGGCCCAGCTTCGGCTGCTTATCCAATCAAGGGGATTTTCCAACCATGAGCAACATCGAAGAACGCGTCAAGAAAATCGTTGTCGAACAGCTGGGCGTCAAGGAAGAGGAAGTGAACATCAATTCTTCCTTCGTCGACGATCTGGGCGCTGATTCTCTGGACACCGTGGAACTCGTCATGGCCCTCGAAGAAGAATTCGAGACCGAGATTCCTGACGAGGAAGCGGAAAAGATCACCACCGTGCAGCAGGCGATCGATTACATCAACGCCCACCTGCAGGGTTGATCTGGACCGGAACTCAGCTTCCGGTTCAAGCACCTGATCCGTGGCCGCGACCAGTCACCACTGCTCGCGGCCACGGATGTTTTGAACCGCTTGGAAACTTCAATCTCCGAGGACAAGAGCTTGTCTAAACGGCGCGTCGTCATCACCGGACTGGGGATTGTCTCCCCCGTCGGATCCACCATCAAGTCCGCCTGGGACAATGTCACAGCGGGCAAAAGCGGGATTACTTCCATTGACGTCTTTGACGCCTCCGAGATGCCAGTGCGGATCTCCGGAGCGGTGCGGGACTTCAATGCCGATGATTACATCACGCCCAAAGAGCAGCGCAAGATGGACACCTTTGTCCATTACGGTATCGCCGCTGGCCTGCAGGCCATTCAGGATGCCGGGTTTGAAGTGACCGAGGAGAACGCCGATCGCATCGGTGTCGCCATCGGCTCCGGCATCGGCGGTCTGCCCTATATCGAGAAGAGCCACACGGCTTATCTCAATGGCGGCGCCCGCAAGATCTCCCCCTTCTTCGTGCCCAGCGCGATCATCAACATGGTGGCCGGCAACCTGTCCATCATGGCCGGTCTGAAGGGCCCGAATATTTCCATCGTCTCCGCCTGCGCCACCGGTACGCATAACATCGGCGATGCCGCACGCATGATCATGTACGGCGATGTGGACGTCATGGTGGCCGGTGGTGCCGAAATGGCCACCACGCCCCTGGGCATCGGTGGTTTTGCCGCCGCCCGCGCCCTGTCCACCCGTAACGACGATCCCGCTGCCGCCAGCCGCCCCTGGGACAAGGACCGTGACGGCTTCGTGCTGGGTGACGGCGCCGGCGTGGTGGTCTTGGAGGAATACGAATACGCCAAGGCCCGTGGTGCGAAGATCTACTGCGAGCTGGTCGGCTTCGGCTGGAACAGCGATGCCCACCACATGACCCAGCCATCTTCGGGCGGTGAGGGTGCTGCCAAGTGCATGCACCTGGCGCTCAAGGATGCCGGGCTGAATCCCACGGACGTGGATTACATCAACGCCCATGGCACCTCCACCCCGGCCGGTGACGTGGCAGAGACCGCAGCGGCCAAGCTCGCCCTGGGCGATCATGCCTACAAGGTGGCCATCAGCTCCACCAAGTCCATGACCGGGCATCTGCTGGGTGCCGCCGGTGGCGTCGAGGCCGTGTTCCTGGCTCTGGCCATGAAGCACGGCGTTGTGCCTCCCACCATCAACCTGGACAATCCCGACCCCGCCTGCGACCTGGACTATGTGCCCAACAACGCCCGGGAGATGAACATCAAGGTGGGTCTGTCCAATTCCTTCGGATTTGGTGGCACCAACGGCACCCTCGTCTTCCGGATGCTCTGAGGCCCGCCAGGCAGGGGGCAACGCCTCGTGCCTGGACAGGGTCGCGGACCTGCTGGCGCTGCATCGGCGTTGGCCCGGGCGATATCCCCATCTCCTGGAAAGTGCCCTCAAGGGCACGCCCCAGGCCCGCTACAGCATCCTGTTTGCCTTTCCCGGCAACAGCCTGAACCTCCCGGCTACAGGTTCAGCCGGCGACTTCCTGGAAACCTTGGATACCTGGTGGCGACGGGAACACATCGACGCGCCCGGCGAGTCTCCCGATGGGCTGCCGTTTCGCGGCGGATGGTTCCTGTTCCTGGGCTATGAGCTGGCCAACCAGGTGGAGCCGGTCCTGGAACTGGCGCAAGATCCCTGTCAGCTGCCTGCGGCCTTTGCCCAGCGTTTCCCCTGTGCCCTGGTGGTGGATCACGAGCGTGGCCTGACCCATTTAGTGGCCGAACCGGGCCACGAGGCGCTACTGCGCCAGATGCGTGAGGACATCGATGGGCTGAGCGGGGATGAAAGCGAGCCGCAGGCCCTGGCGCTCCAGAGCCTGGATGAGGACCCGCCCGCACCCTATCTGGCCGGTGTGGAGCGCATCATTCGCTATATCCGCGAGGGGGACGTGTTCCAGGTGAACCTGTCCCGGGCCTGGCGGGCCCGGCTGGACCAGCCGGTGGCGGCGGCGACTCTCTACGAGCGCCTGCGTGCCCGTAACCCGGCACCCTTCGCGGCCCTGGCCTCCCTGCCAGGGGGGTACGTGGTCAGCTCCTCTCCCGAGCGCCTGGTGCGGGTGCGGGGGGATCGGGTGGACACCCGGCCTATCGCCGGCACGCGACCCCGTGGCGCGGCGGGCGAGGCGGATCGTGACATGGCCGCCCAGCTGCTGGCCCATCCCAAGGAGCGGGCCGAACACATCATGCTCCTGGATCTGGAGCGTAACGACCTGGGTCGTCTGTGCCGGCCGGGGACCATACAGGTGGACGAGCTGATGACCCTGGAGACCTATCCTCACGTGCACCACATCGTCTCCAATGTCACCGGCCAGTTGCGCCCCGGGATCACCCCGGGGGCGGTGATCCGGGCGGTATTCCCCGGGGGCACCATCACCGGCTGTCCCAAGGTGCGTTGCATGCAGATCATCGCGGAACTGGAGGGGGAAGGGCGGGGCGCCTATACCGGTTCCCTGGGGTATCTGAATCTGGACGGCGACATGGACCTGAACATCTTGATTCGCACCTTTGTCCAGCGGGGCGATGAGGTTCACTTTCGAACGGGTGCGGGGATCGTTGCCGACTCCGACCCCCAGCGTGAGCTGGAGGAGACCCGCCACAAGGCCGAAGGTCTGTTGCGGGCCCTCAATCCATGATCCTGGTCAACGGACACCCGAGCGAACATCTGCCGGTCACGGATCGTGGGCTTGCCTACGGGGATGGATTATTCGAGACCCTGACCGTGCGCGATGGGGTCGCGCTGTATTGGGATCGACACATGGCGCGTCTGAGCGAGGGCTGCGCCCGTCTCGGTTTGCCCCTGCCGGATGCCGCGCAGTTCTCGCGGGAGGCGGGAACCGTCCTGGCATCCGGCGAGTACGGTGCCCTGAAGCTCATACTCACCCGGGGTAGTGGTCCCCGGGGTTACCGGGCACTGCCGAACCCCCATTGCACCCGAATCCTTATGGGGCTGGATGCTTCCCGCCCGCCCGCTGTCTGGCAGACCCAGGGCGTGGACGTTCGGATTTGCCATACCCGGCTGGCCCGCAATCCCGCACTGGCGGGCATGAAGCATCTCAACCGCCTGGAACAGGTGCTGGCCCGTGCAGAATGGCAGGATGAATTTCAGGAAGGCATCATGCTGGATACCGAGGGTCATGTGGTGGAAGGCACCATGAGCAATCTGTTCCTGATTCGTGACGAACAACTGTGCACACCGCTGCTGGATGCCTGCGGCGTCGCGGGCATCACCCGTGCCCGGGTGATGGAGGCGGCCCGCGGCCTGGGCATTGCGGTCCGGGAGTGCCGTCTGCAGGAAGCGGATCTGCACGCCGCCCAAGGCCTGTTCCTGACCAACACCCTCATTGGCCTGTGGCCCGTGCGCAGCCTGGAAGGACGTGCGCTGCCCGTGCCGGACATGGTGAGGGATTTGCAACACGCCCTGGCGGAGATGACAGCGTGAAACGCGTCCTGCTGATTGCTGTTCTGTTGCTGGTGGTGGGCGCCGCAGGTATTGCCTACGACTATGTGCAGTTCATGGATACCCCCGTGAGCCTGGATCGCACCGAGGTCTATGATGTGCCCGCCGGTGCCTCGGTGCGTCGGGTGGCCCGGGAGCTCAACGAGGCTGGCTGGCTGGAACGGCCCTTGTACTGGGAAATCCATGCCCGTTACGAGGCCGAGTCCACCAACATCCGCGTCGGTGAATACCGACTCGAACCGGGGCTGACTCCGCGCAGCCTGCTGGCCCTGTTCACCGCCGGGCGAACGGTACAGTACAGCCTCACCATCCCCGAAGGCTGGACCTTTGCCCAGCTCATGGCGGCGGTGCGCAGCCATCCCAACCTGCAGCAGACCCTGGCGCCCGAGGCGGACATGGAGATCATGTCCAGGCTGGGTCGTCCCGGAGAGCATCCGGAGGGCTGGTTCTTTCCTGACACCTACCTGTTCCCCCGCGACACCACCGACATCGCCTTCCTGGAGCGGGCCCATCGGCGCATGTCGGAGTTTCTCGATGCCGCCTGGGCGGAGCGCCAGGAGGGTCTGCCGGTGGAGACCCCCTACGAAGCCCTGATCCTGGCCT
>JBHEOJ010000113.1:656-7073 GCA_046260855.1 Thioalkalivibrio sp. | reverse complement strand
GGTGCGGGCCTTGGGGATGTCCCTGAGCTTCGAGGTGGAGGTGACCGAATGCACCCCCCACGAGCGCCTGGCCTGGCGCTCGGTCACCGGCGTGAAGAACCAGGGCAGCTACCGGCTCAGCGCCGTAGAAGGCGGCACCCGCCTTACTCTGTGTGTGGAGTACAGCCTCAAAAGCCGGCTCGTGGAAAAGGCCGTGAACAAGGCCGCCAAGCCCCTGGTGCACAAGCTGAGCGCGGAGATCGTGGGGCGTGTGGAGGCGCGTTTGAATTTGGATCGTGAGGGGCAAGGGGATAGGGGATAGGCGTGAAACCACCTCACCCCGGTCCTCCCCGTGAGGGGGTGGGGGGATTTATACCCCTATCCCCTATCCCCTACCCCCTCTCCTTCTCCCTCAATAAGCGCCGCCAGTGTCACCCCCTCCAGCCGCTCCCCCTGTACCCGGTCCAGGGCGTCGATGAGTTCATCCACCTGCGGGTCCTCATCACGCAGGCCAGGCACGGAACTGTCCCCACCGCGCACCGCGTCCAGGCAGGCCTTGATGGTGATCTGGCCGGTATCCCGACCAGGCGCGTAGCAGTCCGCTTCCTCACCGGCCGGCACCAATAGCCCCGCCCGTTGCAGCGGGTCGATGACCCGGATCAGGGCCTCCACGGGCATGTCCAGATCGTGGGCCAGATCATCCAGGTGCATGGGACCACGGCCCTCGTGGAACCGAGTGCCGATCTGTTTCATCACACGCAGGGCCAGGCGCTCCTTGAGCGCGCTCGAGAGACGCACCTCGCCACGACGCACCAGCATGTACTCCGGGTACTGCACGAAGAAAGCCACATTGGCACCGATGAGCAGGATCAGCCAGCTCAGGTAGATCCAGATGAGCAGCATGATCATGATGGCAAAGCTGGAATAGATGGCCGCATAGCGGGTGGAACCAGCCACCATGGAGGCGAAGATCCAGCCGGTGCTCTGCCACAGGATGCCCGCCACCACGGCGCCGACCAGGGCGGGGAAGGCCTTCACCCGGGTGTTGGGCACGAAGATGTACACGAACATGAAGGCGCCCATGATCAGCAGGTAGGGCACCATGCGCCCGGCCAGCTGCACCGCCGCACCCAGCATCTGCAGCTCCATGGCCTGCTGCATCACCGAGGTGGCCATGATGGAGGCGGTGATCCCTAAGGCCGAGACCACCAGCACCGGGCCCACCAGGATCACGCTCAGGTAGTTGCTGAAACGCTGGACGAGACCCCGGGTGCCGTTGATGCGCCAGGTGTAGTTGAAGGCGCTCTCGATCTTCTGCACCAGGGCGATGACCGTGTAGATGAGAAATATCAGGCCGATGAAGCCCAGTACGCCGACGCGCATGTTATCCACGAAGCCGATGACGTTCTCGGCGATCTCCACCCCGTCGGGCCCCAGGGGCTCCAGCATGCCCAGGAGCAGGGGCTCCAGCTGGTTGTGGGCACCGAAGGACTTGAGCACCGAGAAGGACAGGGCCAGCAGGGGCACCATGGACAACAGGGTGGTGTAGACCAGGCTCATGGCCCGCAGGGTGAGCTGCCCCTCCGTCACCTCCCTGCCTATGCCCCAGGCCATGCGCAAGGCGCCGATCAGCGGGCGTTTCCAGCGAGGAAGGCTGCGCAGGTCGCGATACTCCAGAAGGGCCCTGAGGCGAATTTGGATATCGTCCAGGGTCATGGACCAGCCTCCGTGCGTTTGCGGTACAGGTGGGTCAGCCCGACCAGGCTGATGAGGATCCAGAAGATCTGCAGGATCATGGTGGAGAGGTTGAAGTCGAACACCAGGGAGACCGTGATGAGTATGGAACCGATCAGGTTGAACAGCAGATAGATCAGGTCATGGAAACCCCAACGGCCCATCTGCAGACGGTAATACCCGAACACAATCATGGCCACACCGATGTTGCCGATCAGGTCCGTGACGCTGTAATTCATGGGCGCTCCAGTCCGGGGACAAGTCTTCGTGAGTACGCACCATACGGGTGCAAGCCCCACTCCTATGAATAGTGTGCCACAGGCAACCGGATACCGCGCCAGAGGTGGCCAGGATCACCGGAGCGGGACCCTGTGGCAGCGCTTACGCGCGGCCTGCTAGACTCAGTGAGTCACGCACCCGAGGGATGTACCTCACCGGTGCGGCTCTGCCCAGGCCGCTGGCCCGGGAGCAAATAATCCGGGCCGCTGACGCGGCCCGAGAAAAAGCAAACAGACTCGGAGGAATCACCCACATGTCCATCAAGCGTCGTGATTTTCTGAAAGGTACCGCTGCGGCCGCCGGTGCCGCCGTCATTGGTGCCCCCGCCATCGTCAAGGCCCAGGAGCGCTTCAACTGGCGCATGACCACCACCTGGCCCGCCGGCCTGCCCTTCTTTCAGGCCGGCCCCGGCAGCGCCACCGACTTCGCCAAGCGGGTCGAGGAGATGTCCGGTGGGCGTATCCGCATCCGCGTCTACTCCGCCGGCGAGCTGGTACCCGCCTTCGAGGGCTTCGATGCCGCCTCCGCCGGCCGCCAGGTGCAGCTCAACCATGGCTGCGCCTACTACTGGTCCGGCAAGTCTTTCGCTGCCCAGTACTTCACCACCGTGCCCTTCGGCATGACCTTCCAGGGCCACAACGCATGGCTCAACGAGGGTGGTGGCTACCAGCTCTATGAAGAGGTGTACAAGCCCTTCAACCTGGTGCCCCTGGTGGTGGGCTGCACCGGCGTGCAGCCGGTGGGTTGGTTCCGCCGCCCGGTGGAAAGCCTGAGCGACTTCAACGGCCTGAACATCCGCATGCCCGGTCTGGCCGGCGACATTTACAACGCCATCGGCGCCAACGCCCGCCTGCTGCCCGGCGGCGAACTGTTCGCCGCCCTCGAACGCGGTGCCCTGGATGCCGTGGAGTGGGTGGGCCCCTACTCTGACCGGGAGCTGGGCCTGCACAATGCCGCCAAGAACTACTATGCCTCCGGCTGGCACGAGCCGGCCACCAGCACCGAGGTGGTGGTCAACCAGGCCGCCTGGGACTCCCTGCCCGCAGACCTGCAGGCGATCATGCGCAACGCCGCCGCCGCCTGCAACATCACCTCCCACACCACCCTGGAGGCCCGCAACGCGGACGCCCTGGACGACCTGATCAACAACCACGACGTGAACTTCCGACCCCTGCCGGACGACGTGATCAGCGCCCTGCTGGATGCCACCAAGGACATCCTGAGCGACCGTGCCGCCAAGGACCCCATAGTGAAGAAAGTCCACGAGAGCTACTTCAAGTTCAAGGCCAGGCACGACCGCTGGCAGGCCAACTCGGAGACCATGTTCCAGACCCAGATCCGCGACCTGGGCGCCCAGATCCTGACCTGACTCCATTCCCTAAACCCTAGCTTACCGGGGCGGGGACATTCCCCCGCCCCGGCCGGGGAGTTCCATGTCACGACTGATAGTGGGCCTTGAAGGGCTCCTCAACCGGATTACCAGCTTCTCGGGCTGGGTCTCCGGCGTTTCCCTGGCGCTGATGATCCTGCTCATTTTCGGAAATATGGCGGCCCGCTACCTGCTGGGCATGGGCGCCGTATGGCTGCAGGAACTGGAGTGGTACCTGCTGTCCCTGTCGGCCATGACCGGCATCTCCTACGCCATGCGCTACGACGAACACGTGCGGGTGGACATCTTCTCCCACCGATTCAGCCGTATCGGCAAGCTGTGGCTGGACGTCATCACCATGGTCCTGGTGGCCCTGCCCGTTTCCGGGCTGATGACCTTCTACGGCTGGGACTTCATGATGACTTCGTATAGCCGCGGCGAGGGCTCACCCAACGCCGGCGGCATGCCCTGGCTGTTTCTGCCCAAGCTCATGATCATCATCGGATTCATCCTGATCGCCGCCGAGTCCCTGCGCCAGGCGCTGCGCGCCGGCCGGCGACTGGTCTTCCACTATCGCAGGCCTTCACGGCGCAACAAGGAGAACACGCGCCATGCCACTTGAGTACATCGCCCTGATGATGGTGGTGGCCTTCTTCTTGCTGGTGCTCACCGGCATGCCGGTGGCCTTCGCCATCGCCGCGGTGGGCTTTGTGTTCGGCTTCATCGGTTTCGACGGCTGGCTGTTCGAGCTGCTGCCCGCGCGCATCTTCGGCACCATCACCAACTACACCCTGCTGGCCATCCCCCTGTTCGTGTTCATGGGTGTGATGCTGGACAAGACCCGGGTGGCGGAACGCATGCTGGACGTGATCGGCCACGCCGCCGGCGCCCTGCCCGGCGGCATGGCCATGGCGGTGATCCTGGTAGGCATGCTCATGGGTGCGGCCACGGGCATCGTGGGCGCGGCCATCGTCACCCTGACCCTGATGGCCCTGCCCACCCTGATCCGCCGCGGCTACAAGAAGACCGTGGCCTGCGGCACCATCTGCGCCTCGGGCACCCTGGGCCAGATCATCCCACCCAGCCTGGTGCTGCTGGTTCTGGCGGACACTATGAATCTGTCCGTGGGCAGCCTGTTCGCCGCCGCCCTGATCCCGGGCATGATGCTCGCCGGTCTGTACGTGGTCTACCTGTTGGCCCTGGCCTGGTGGAGCGCCGCCGACGTGCCTGCCATCGATGCCGCGGAACGGGCCCAGGTGAGCAAGCTCCAACTCATGAAGGACCTGTTCACCTCGGTGTTGCCCCCGCTTGCCCTGGTGCTGGCGGTGCTGGGTTCCATTATCGGCGGCGTCGCCGCCCCCACCGAGGCGGCCGCCGTGGGCGCCGTGGGTTCGGTGGTGCTGGCCCTGTTCATGGGCCGCCTGGATCGCGCCACCTTCACCGAGGCCCTGATGGTCTCGGTGCGCATCAGCGCCATGGTGTTCTTCGTGCTCATCGCCTCCCAAGTGTTCGCACTGGCCTTCCGGGGCCTGGACGGCGAGTTCCTGATCGAGGCCATGGTGGATTGGGTACCCGGCGGCCCCTTCGGCACGCTGCTGTTCATGATGGTGCTGATCTTCTTTCTGGGCTTCTTCCTGGAATGGATCCAGATCACCTACATCGTGGTGCCCCTGTTCCTGCCCTTCCTGGCCGGGGTGCCAGAGTTCTCCATGGTGTGGATCGCGATCCTCATCGCCATGAACCTGCAGACCTCGTTCCTCACGCCCCCCTTCGGCTGGTCGCTGATCTTCATGAAGGGGGTCGCACCCAAGGAGATCACCACGGCGCACATCTACAAGGGGGCAATCCCCTTCGTGATCATCCAGATCGTCGCCCTGGGCCTGATCATCGTGTTCCCGGGCATCACCCTGTGGCTGCCGGAGGCTATCGGCTGGTAGGGCCTGAGTCTTAAGAACCGATCTACCACGAACAAAACTGATTCACCACGAAGCCCACGAAGGGCACGAAGAAAATCGGATGTTCTCGCCAAGACGCAAAGAACGCCAAGAAGATCTTATTAATAGATCTTTTTTTCCTTGGCGCCCTTTGCGTCTAGGCGAGAAAAACAGTTTTTGGTGTTTCTTCGTGCCCTTCGTGGGCTTCGTGGTTGATACCCGAGATACCGATCAGATATCCAAGAAGAACAGCACTGTGGTGATGGCGCCCACCCCCACGATGCCGTTGCGCAGCAGTTGTGGCGGGATGGCGCGGCCGATCCAGGCGCCGGCGATGCCGCCGATGGTGGCGGCGATGGCCATGGGCACGGTCTCCGGCCAGGAGATCACTCCGCCAACGGCATAGATCAGCACCGCGATCAGGGTCAGCACCGCCGAGAGCAGGTTCTTCAGACCGTTGGCCACGTTCAGGTCCTTCACCCCCAGCAACCGGAACATGGCCAGCATGACGATGCCCATGCCGCCGTTGAAATAACCGCCGTAGCCGCACACCCCCACAATGCCGAGCTTGCCCCAGAAACCGCCCCTGCCCGCAGCCCGGCGTGACAGGAAGCCGTGCAGATGGGGGCCGAAGGCGAACAGCAGGGTGGCGAACAACAACAGCCAGGGCACGATGACCCTAAAGGCCTCGTTGGAGGTGAACAGCAGCAGGGTCGCACCCAGGGCCCCGCCCAGGGTGCCCAGCACCACCACCGCCGTCACCGACAGGCCAATCCCTGGCGCACGGATCAGATCCCGGTAGCTCCAGGCGCTGGCCAGATACCCCGGCAGCAGCGCCGCCGTGCCCGTGGCATTGGCCGCCACCGGCGGCACCCCGGTGAACACCAGGGCCGGCAGGGTCAGGAAGCTGCCGCCACCGGCCAGTGCATTGATGGCCCCGGCCACCAGGGCGGCAAGAGAGATGATCAGAATGTTGATGGGATCCATAAAGGCAGTGGCAAGTGGCAAGTGGCAAGTGGCAAGTGGCAAGTGGCAAGTGGCAAGGATAACTGCTTGTGGCCGCGTCGGGGTGGTGTGTTTTTTAGCCACAGAGGACACAGAGGTCACTGAGAGAAAACCGGG
>JBHEOJ010000113.1:0-646 GCA_046260855.1 Thioalkalivibrio sp. | reverse complement strand
ATCTATTAACAAGATCTTCTTGGCGTTCTTTGCGTCTTGGCGAGAGACCGACGTTTTGTCCTTGGGTTCTACTCTGTGACCTCTGTGCCCTCTGTGGCTAAACGCCTTCAAATACCTTCAAACCCACAGGCTCACAAACACCCCCACCACCAGCGCCATGAACAGGATGCCCAGCACCTCCCAGCGAGCCAGGGCCGCTTCCAGTCGTGCGGCGCCATGGCGTGTACGGCGCCAGGACAGGCGCAGGCGGGCTCGGGCGGGACCGTCGCCGGCGGTCTGCCAAAGGCGGGGCGCGGCCCGCACAGTGCACACCAGCCAACGGACCAGACCCTCCACCGGGACCAGCACATCCCCTTCCGGCACCCGAGGCGCCCGCCGGCCGCGCCAGACAAAAAGTGCCACCAGGGACAGCAGGACACCCAGGGACAGGGGCCAGATCAGCGACCAGGCCGGACCCGTCTTTCCGGCCCAGAGCCAGGGCAGGATCAGGGCCGCGGATGAAAGCGCCAGCCAGGGCGCCCACATCTGCCAGGGCAAGGGATCCGACTTGGCAGCGTCCTTTGCCCAAACGCACCACAGGAATCGGGCCATGAGCAACGTGGTGCCCACGGCGGCAAAAGTCAGCAAGGTCTCCACCGTGCCGCCC
>JBHEOJ010000112.1:0-7233 GCA_046260855.1 Thioalkalivibrio sp. | reverse complement strand
AGGGAGCCCCGCGAAAGGCGCGGCTCTGTGTTGCGGCGCTTGACAAGGGTCACACCATTGCCTGCGCACCGCGCCTTTCGCAGGGCTCTGAATGTAGCTTAGTCAGGGTTCGGGTTAGTACCTGTCCGCCTGCACCGCAAAGGGGACCAGGCGTCGTCGCTCCTCGTCCCAAAGCGTGAGTCTCATCGTGCCCAGACTCTGTCTCAGGGTGAGACGGCCCGCGTTGCGAAGCTGCGGGTGCTCACGCAGCACCTCGGGCAATCGGTAGAAGGGAATCCGGCTGCAGAGGTGGTGGACATGGTGCACACCGATGTTGGCGGTGAACCAGCGCAGAACTCCCGGAAGGTCATAGTGCGAGCTGCCGCGCAGGGCAGCTTCCTCAAACGTCCAGCCCTCATCATGGGCCCATAAGGTCTCCTCAAACTGGTGCTGAACATAGAACAACCAGACACCGATGGACGCTGCGAGTAGCGTGATGGGAAGCTGCACAAGGAAGAATGTGGCTGCACCGAGCCACCAGACCATTACGCTGACGACGACGGCAATTGCCACATTGGTGCCCATGGTGCTCAACCAGGGCGTGGCGCCCGCGCCCATGAATCCGATCGGCAAGCGATTACGCAGCAGAAAGAGATAGGCCGGGCCGAGACCAAAGATCACGAAGGGGTGGCGGTAAAGGCGATAGCGCAAACGCTGGCCCCATGGCATGGCCCAAAACTCCCGTACGGTCAGGGTGTCGATACCGCCCAAGGTCGACCTGTCGAGATTGCCGGAGTTGGCGTGGTGAACAAGATGACAATGGCGCCAGAAGCCGTAGGGGGTCAGCGTCAGCACCCCGATCACCCGCCCGACCCAGTCGTTGACGCGGCGCGACCGGAAGAATGACCCATGACTGCAGTCGTGCTGGATCATGAACAGGCGCACGAGAAAGCCCGCCGCGGGCACGGCGAGCAGCAGACCGACCCAATGGCCAGCACTCAGGGTGACAAACATCAGCACCCATACCAAGGCGAACGATAGGGCGGTGATCAGCATCTCCATGACGCTGCGCACCAGGCTGGGTGTGCGGTAAGCATTCAGGGCGCGTCTCAATGCCCGCGGGTCAGCGATCATCTCGCCATTGACGGTTTGTGTATTCATGTGCGGGCCCCTGACCCGGCACAGCGACCGCTACCAGGCTTTCCGTAGACAAGCATGTATGCACTCGATGTACTCTCTGCCCCCCACCTGGAGCACAAGGATGCCATTTCATACTCTGCGTAAATAAAAAAACCCGGGTAAGCATCTCTGCAAAACCGGGCAATCACGAGTTCATCCTGGGAGGCGGGGAGAGTGCTTCCTCTGCAATACCAGGGGGAGGGTAACAAAGGAAACAGGGTGAACTCGCTTCTCGCTCGAATGAGTGTCTAACTTACACCGGATGCCACCGGCATGATCGTTCGCTAGCGTACATATGGCGTGAAATTCGCGGGGCCATCTCTACCTGATACGACCCCGTCCGCGTGTGTGCACCACGATCTCAAACGACACCCAATATCAGCAGCAGGCAACGATCCCGGAGACTACCGTGCCGCGACGGGGTATCAGGAGGGCTTGGGTTTGCCCGGATGGCGTTTATGCTGCCGGCTGCCTGCGTGCCGTCCTGCCGGGAATGCCGGGCTTGAAGAATTTATAACTGTTGCCACCAACTCCCTTTACCTCGAACATCGCCGCATCGGCCCTCTGCAGCAAGCTATCTGCGTCTGCCGCGTCATCGGGATAGACGCTGATGCCGATGCTCGGAGTAACAGAGAATTCCTGACCTCGGATCATGTAGGGGGCGGAGAGTACGGCCAGGCATTTCTCTGCGACATGGGACGCATCCTTCAGCTGCTCGATTTCGGTCAGCACGATGACGAACTCATCCCCACCATAACGGCACACCGTGTCTGTGGCGCGCACACAGCCAGTCAGACGTATTGCGAGTGCTTTCAACAGCGCATCGCCGACCGCATGGCCCTGTGAGTCGTTAACGGGCTTGAACTTGTCCAGATCCATGAACAGCACCCCCACTTGCTTATGGTGCCGGCCAGCCAGGCCAAGCGCCTGCGCCAGACGCTCGTACAGAAGCACCCGATTCGGCAGACCGGTGAGGACGTCGTGTCGGGCTAGATGGGCCATCCTGATTATCGTGTCGCTGGACTCGCTCACATCGTGGAACACGATGACTGCCCCGCAAACTTCGCCGTGGCGATCATGTATGGGTGCCACGGAGTCCTCGATCGGCACCTCTCCCGCGCCATTACGCTGGATCAGTACGCAATCCGCAGCCAGTTCCATAGTTCGATTCTCCTTGATCACCAGACGCGTCGGGTCGACAACTGTCTCGCCTGTCTTGGCGTCGATGATCCTGAACACCTCCGCCAGTGGCCTGCCCTCGGCCTCCTCCCGTGACCAGCCGGTCATCGCCTCGGCCTTGCGGTTGAGATAGGTGACCTTGCCATGCAGATTGGTGGAGATGACGGAATCGCCTATGGAATCGAGGGTGACCCGGGCGCGCTCCCTTTCCTCGAACAGGTCATCATGCACTGCGCTCAACCCGGCCTCCATGGTCTTGCGGTCGGAGATGTCCTCCACTGTCAGTACATGTCCGCTCGGGGGGGCCCCCTCCACCATGGGCGCGCTGTTTAGCCGCACCCAGACAACACCGCTGTCGTCCCACCGCTGAAAGCGGCATTCCAGCAGGAATGGCGCGTGATTTTTTCTCGCGGCATTCCAGGCGGAAATCACACTGGCCTTATCTTCATAGTGAACGGAGGCGGTCCAGCTGGTGCCGCGTACCTGCTCGAATTCCAACGCAGTGATCGTCTCATAGGCCGCGTTGGCGTAGACACAGCCACCCTCGGCATCTGTTACAAAGATACCCAGCGGTGATGCGTCACTCATGGCACGGGCACGGGCCTCGCTCTGGCGCAATGCCACAGCGGTCTCTGCCTGTCTCATGAGATATGGCAGGAACTGCGGCAGAGACCGGGGGTCCAGTTGATCAGTGACAACGCGAGCCTCATCGCCGTGCGGCATCACCAGGGGCACGCCCGCCATCCCTGAAGCAAGGATCAGCGCATCCGGCGCAGCCTCGACAAGGCGCTCCAGTGCCTCTTGGGTACCTGCATCAGCAAGTGTGTTCCCGATCAGGATCGCCCCGTAGGCCTCCTTTGCCAGGATCCGGAGTGCACTCTCCAGGCGGTCGACCCACTTGATACACGACACCTTGCCACGCGCATCCTCAAATACCTGCTCAAGCAGGCGTGCTGTGGCAGCGTCATGATCCAGGATAAGTATGCGGACCGGGACTTCACTCATGGAAACGTCCGTGTTGCGGCATACATGCAGCGCACACGACGAATGCCCGGTGGTCGCATGGCGACCCCGGACCTTTTCGTTCCTTGTGACGACTTCGCAGGTACGCTTGGAACGGGATTCATGGCAATGCGCCACTTACCTGAGCCGCATATCATTCCTGACGGACTTCACCCCAGAGACGCCACGGGCGATCTCGACCGCCCTGTTGATCTGGGCCTGGGTGCTCACGAAACCGCTCAGCTGCACCACGCCGTCGTGGGTCTCGACCTTAACTTCCATAGCGCTCACATCCCGATCGCCGGCTAGCGCCGCTTTTACCTTTGTGGTGATCACGCTGTCATCGACGTATTCACCAACAGTCTGACGTTCACGGGTGTCCGTCGATGCGCAGCCTGCGGCGAAACCCAGAGGCAGGGCGAGAAACAGTACGGTAAGAATTCGACTGGCCTTGTTCATTTTTCGATACTCCATAATTAAAGATATGACTGGTGTCCTGGTATTTGCCGAACCCCGTTCGACCCACACGCGGACCGCAAACGGGTGGTTGACAGTGTCTACTATCGTCGTGTTGGGTACGATGCGTCCGTTCGATAACGAACAAACCCGGCAATGGCGACGAGAGACTCGCTGACCAGGTGATGATCAGGGCCAGGCCATCATACCGGGTGCTGATCGGGACCGACGTTCGACAGGACCTCCCCCGACCACACTATGTTCGCTTTCGTACAGAACGGTGTCGTCACCGGGCTCACATTCGGCGCATCAGCAGGCGTTCCACCGAGGCTGATTACCACCGCTATTCTGACAGGAGATTCAAGATGACACTGGGAACCGTTCTACTTGTGGTGCTCGTTCTGTTGCTGATCGGCGCAATCCCGAGCTGGCCTCACAGCAGGTCCTGGGGCTATGGCCCGAGCGGCATTCTGGGCCTGGTACTGGTGGTTGTGGTGATACTGCTGCTCATGGGGCGTATCTGACGCTGGACAGTGCTGAATGAGGTGGCCCTGGTTGCTTCGATCGGCGGCCATGGGCCGCCCTATGGGGGCTCCGATAGCCGCGGTGGGCTTCGCCTGTCGATGCTGAATCGTGGCGAGGCTGTCACGGCAGAAGGGAACGCCGTTCTTTTATGCAGGGATCAGCCGAGCAGTCCCTCAGCGGGGGATCCCGGTACCGCTGACCTCGACGTCCACTCTGCGGTCCGGCTGCAAGCAATTGATCAGGCGGTCATCCCTTGCGCCCGTGCAGTCAGCTGCTCTGGTGACCGGCTGCGTATGGCCCCTGCCCGTCGCCTGGAGTCGGTTGGCATCCATGCCGAGGCTGACCAGGTATGCCCTGACCGCTTGGGCACGCTGCTCGGACAGTTGCTGGTTGTAGGCAGCGGAGCCGAGTCGATCCGTATGGCCCGTGATCATGATCCTTTCGGCGTCCATGTTGCGAACATCCCGGGCAAGCCGATCCAGTTCCGTGCGGCCCTCGGGACTTAGGTCCGCGCTGTCAAAAGCGAACAGCGTGGCAGCACTCAGGGTCATGGCGACCGGGACCGGCGCCATCTGGGCCAACTCCACGGGCCTGGCGGCAGGTTCAGGCGCGGCAGCACTCGGCGCAGGCGCTGCGACCGGTGCCGGTTCGCACTGGGTACGTGACGCCGGGGTAGGCCCGGAATCCGTGCGCCAGCAATCACCTTCAGCGTTCCGCCATACCTGATTGTCGGTATTGACGACGTAACCCTGCGGCGTGGTCTGTGACAGAGCGGCGCCGGACATGAGCCCCAGTGCCAGGGCGCAGGACAGGGCCAGGTGCGAGTGTTTCTGTGTGAATCGCTGTTTCATGATTGCATCAACTCCCGTATTCGATTCATTCGCCGCCTTCGTCCACACGCCCTGGCGCCGCTGTCTGCAATGGCGGCGGGATGCCGACTGTCACTGGCGAACAGGGCACGGCCGTAGGCCCCATTCTATCCGATGCCGATGCCGGACTTCGGAAAACATCATTCAGGCCGGTATGGAGAGCAGCTTCGGTGGGGCGACTGGTCATGGCACGCATCATGTGCGCGAACACCTGGCGGCTCCGTTCGGTGGCGCGCATAGCGCGGGGCTGCCTGTTTCGTGACGAAGCTGGACATGGTGCTGCGCCTACTGGGCACCCTTGCCCGTGAGGACCACGGTCACGGTCCTGAGCAAGATGATGAGATCCAGGAACAGGGTGTGGTTCTTGACGTAGTAGAGGTCGTACTCGAGCTTGCGCGCCGCGTCGTTCATCGACTCGCCGTAACGATATCGAACCTGGGCCCACCCGGTGAGACCCGGCTTGACGCTGTGGCGCGCAGTGTAGAAGGGGATCCGGTGTGACAGCTCGGACACGAAGTGGGGACGCTCGGGCCTGGGTCCGACCAGACTCATGTCGCCCCGCAACACATTGTAGAGCTGCGGCAGTTCATCGAGACGAAAACGACGAAGCACGGCACCTAGACGCGTAACACGCGCATCGTTCGAGCTCGCCCAACGGGGGTTGCCGTCCCCTTCCGCATCCCGCCGCATACTGCGGAACTTGTACAGGGTGAACGGGCGCCCGGCCTTGCCCGTTCGTTGCTGGCGGTAGAGGATCGGCAAGCCGTCGTCGATTACAATCAGCACGGCACACACCAACATCAGGGGCCAGAGCAGCGCCAGCAACAGGCCTGCTGCGATGATGTCGAAGCAGCGCTTGACGATCGTGCGCACCAGACCCTGTCTGAAGCCTTCGCCAAAGATGAGCCAACTGGCGCGCAGGGAGTCCAGACGCACCTGGCCCATGGTGCGCTCGAAGTAGCAGGACAGACCCAGTACACGTGTTCCTGCCAGCCTGCAGTCCAGAAGCTGGTCGAGGGGTAGGGATTGATCCCGGCGATCCCGTACGGCCACGATGATCTCATCGACCCTCCGGCTGCGTGCCAGAGCTGTCAGGCCAGGCGCGTCGCTGAGAATCCTGTCGGGGGACACCACCGTCTTGTCCAGGCCCACGGGATAGAACCCGATAATCCGCACATGCGGGCTGGCCCACGCCAGTGATTTCTCTACCTCGGCGGCCTCAGCGCCGGTACCCACCACCATCACCCTGCGCACCAGCCACGGCTCGAATCCGCCATTTCCCATGTACAGACGCATGGCAATCAGAATGCCTGCGACCGAGAGTATGGCAATGGCGGTGGTGCCACCTGATGGCTGAACCACGTCAGACACGGCATAGGCCGCCGGCATAGTCAGGAGCACGATCAGGGCGGGTAATGCCCAGGCATGAATGGCGTAACGGTCCCGGGCACGCCGCCGCCGGCCGAACCGGGCGCCCACAGCAACGATCCCGACTACGAGCAGCAGGACGTAAGGCAGGACCCTAACCAGGGCAGGGAGGCGCTCGGGAGAAACCCAGGTCATGATGCCAATCACGAACAGGCCAATCAGGACCAGTTCGAAGGTCAAACGGGCTAGGTGCATGCGATAACCAATGTGGGAGTATGGAGAAACACGACTGAGTTCTCAGAAATGTGTCGATTTTTAATTTCGGTCAGGAGACTTATAGGGTCTGTGCGGCAACGCACACAATAGCCTGCCCAACCGTGTGCTATTGTCGATAAACGGTATGCGCAGTCCTTGACCCGCCACTGACACCACAAACGGCGCCAGCCCCAACCCCAGCCTGAATAATCTTCTTGCCGTGCTCCCGCAGACCGAACATGCGCGCATCTATCCTCACCTGGAGCCCGTTCGCGTCGCACTCGGAGACGTGCTGCAGGAATCCGACCGGCCCATGCGCTATGTGTACTTCCCCACGGACTGCATCGTGTCCCTTCTTAACGTCATGGAGAACGGATCGGCCGCCGAGATAGCCATCGTGGGCAACGAGGGTGTGGTGGGC
>JBHEOJ010000111.1:0-7235 GCA_046260855.1 Thioalkalivibrio sp. | reverse complement strand
GTCGCCGGGCTTGAACACGGCTGCCTGGCCCGCCGGTCCCACCAGTCGCTGAGTCACGACCATCTTTTCCATACTCTGCTCGGCGTACTGGGCGTCGAGAGCACCATCCGCGACCCACGCATGGACATCAGCCAGGCATGTCGCTCGAGCCAACAGACTTCCCTTGAGACGAAGCCGGATCGTTGGGCAGCGGAGTCTTAAGGTTGTGATAAGAGTCTCATGAAAGGGTGAGGTCACCGGATAAACCGGCGACAGACAACTCATCTTACCCTGACCAATGAATGGAGATGGTTTCATGACGATCATGGAATTTTCCACCAGGCCGCTGAGCCCTTTGGACGCTCGGCCCACCGTCGCCATGCCGGAGACGAACCGGCTGTTACCCAGCAGTCCAGCCCGGGCGCTAATGACGGACTTCACCCTGATACAACCTCAGAGCCATGGTTAGTCTATCCCTGTAGCTCTGCGCTTAAGGTGTGCGCGGTGGGCCTGCGCCTGTTCTGTTATTGAGGAGGTGTTTGCGACCGCCGCGAGGGTTTCTAGCCAGAGTTGGGTGGTGAGGTATTAGCACGGAGCATAGCTTGGTGCCTAGGCACCGATATTGAATCTGGAACACAAAAAGGAATTTACCTCATGCTAAAGAAAAAATTGTCAATAGCTGTAATGGCCGCCGCCCTGGCGGTGCCTGCCATAACTTCGGCGCAAACGATGCAAGGCAAGGCCAAAACCAACCAGTTCTGGTGGCCTGAGCAACTGAACCTGCAGCCCTTGCGTGACCATAACCCATCGTCCAATCCCTACGGCGAAGACTTCAACTACGCCGAAGCCTTTGCGAGCCTGGATCTGGAAGCCGTGAAGGATGACCTGAAGAAGATCATGAAGGATTCCCAGGACTGGTGGCCGGCGGACTATGGCCATTACGGGCCTCTGTTTATTCGCATGGCCTGGCACAGTGCGGGTACCTACCGCGTGCAGGACGGTCGCGGAGGTGCCGGCGGCGGCCAGCAACGTCTGGACCCTCTGAACAGCTGGCCCGACAACGTCAACCTCGACAAGGCCCGGCGTCTGCTGTGGCCTGTCAAGCAACAATATGGCCGCAACATTTCCTGGGCGGACCTGATGGTACTGGCCGGCACGGTGGCCTTGGAAGATATGGGCTTCAAGACCTTTGGTTTTGCCGGTGGCCGGGTCGATGACTGGGAGCCGGATGTTATCTACTGGGGCCCGGAGGCCGACATGCTGGGCCGAGAGCGCTACGACGAGAAAGGCGAACTGGAAAATCCCCTCGCCGCCACGCAGATGGGCCTGATTTACGTGAACCCGGTAGGCCCGAGTGGCAATCCCGACCCCTTGGCGGCCGCCAAACAGATTCGCCTGAGTTTTGGTCGCATGGCCATGGATGACGCGGAAACCGTCGCTTTGATCGCGGGTGGCCACACCTTCGGCAAAACCCACGGTGCTCGCGATCCCTCCGAGTGTCTTGGTCCGGAGCCGGCGGCAACCGATCTCGAAGAGCAGGGCCTGGGCTGGAAAAACAGCTGTGGCAAGGGTAATGCTGAAGACACTACGGGCGCAGGCCTGGAAGGTGCATGGACCGCAGCCCCAACCCAGTGGTCGATGATGTACCTGCAGAACCTATTTGCCTACGAGTGGGAGCAAACTCGCAGCCCTGCAGGCGCTATCCAGTGGCAGCCCAAGGACGGAGCTGCAGCCAACACGGTGCCCGATGCTCACGTTGAGGGCAAGTTTCACGCGCCGATTATGTTTACGACTGATCTGGCCTTGAAGGAAGATCCGGTTTACCGGGAAATATCCAAACGGTTCCTGGAAAACCCCGACGAGTTTGAGCGGGCGTTTGCCAAGGCCTGGTTCAAGCTGACACACCGCGACATGGGCCCACAGGCACGCTATATCGGCCCAGATGTGCCTGAAGTTGCCTTGATGTGGCAGGATCCGATTCCGGAGGTAGACCACGAACTCATTGATGCCAGGGATATCTCCAGTCTCAAGAAAACTATTCTCGACTCTGGGCTGACCACCGGTGAACTGGTCAGAACAGCCTGGGCATCTGCGTCCACTTACCGTAATACCGACATGCGTGGTGGTGCCAATGGCGCACGTATTCGTCTGGCACCGCAAAAGGATTGGCCGGTAAACGATCCCGCAGAGCTGACGAAGGTGCTTGAGACCCTCGAGGGCATTCAGGAAGCTGCAAATAGCTCGCTGGGCAGCGAAAAGAAGGTCTCTCTGGCTGATCTGATTGTTCTGGGTGGTGCGGCTGCTATCGAACAGGCCGCGCAGAAAGGCGGCTACGACGTCGAGGTGCCTTTCACCCCCGGCCGGGCGGATGCCATGCCGGAGCAGACCGAGGTTGAATCCTTCGAGGCACTCAAGCCAACCGCGGACGGCTTCCGTAACTACTACGGTGATGACAATCGGCTGTCCCCTGCAGAAATGCTGGTCGATCGCGCGGATCTGTTAGGGCTTACCGTTCCCGAGATGACCGTTCTTGTGGGTGGTCTGCGGGTCCTTGATGCGAACGCCGGAGGCGCCGACCACGGCGTGTTCACCGATCAGCCTGGCACTCTGAGCAATGACTTCTTTGTCAATCTGCTCGGAATGTCGGTGGAATGGCGAAAATCCGAGGACGCTGAGGGGCTGTACGAGGTCATTGACCGCGCCACAGGTGAGGTGAAGTGGACGGCAACGCCGGTCGATCTCATCTTTGGCTCCAACGCTGAACTCCGCGCCGTCGCTGAGGTTTATGGATCAAAAGATGGCGAGGAAAAGCTGGTCCGTGACTTTATCGACGCCTGGGTCAAGGTAATGACTGCAGACCGCTTCGACCTGAGGCGCAACTGATCTAGCCTGATTTATAGAGTCCGGTCTGGCCGCTCCTGGCCCAGTGGGAGGTAGCCGGGCCGGACTCTCTTACTTTCCGCAAAACCCGTGCGGGCCCTTTTCGCAGCTGACTAACTACCACACTGAACACCAAAAGACGTAGCGGGTACGCTTCCTGGCCCGTGAGTCCGGCCGGTCTACCAGATAGCCGTCCACCAGGACCCGGGACAGTGTCTGCAGCCCCAGACCCTGGGCGATGAACAGTGCCAGCAGGCTCAGTTGGAATTTGAGGGAGTTCATGCGTTGCGTTCAAAAAGCGCTGCGCCCGTTTGCAACGGGCGCAGCGGCATGGGGAAAGCTGTCGGGTCTTGAGACGCCTCGTCCCGTCTCAGCGATCGGTCTTACGTTTGATCAAAGTGGCATCAGCAGCATCCAGGTAGAGTTTGTGGCGCATGCCGTCCGCGTCTAGAATCTTGAGTTCATACACGTAGCGGCCGTCTTCCCGTTCCAGTTCGGCCTCTACGAAGTGCCCGGGTACGATCTCTCTGGCGTGCTTGAGCATCTCCTCCATGGGCATGATCTCCCCGGCGGTCCTCAGACGCAGGATCTCGTTGTGTTCCATGCGATCTCCGGCCAGACCCAGGCCGGGGGCGAGCAGGGCAAGGCACAAAAACGGTGTGGTCAATGATCGGGTATTCATCAGTGGTATGCCTTCTTGGGTGGATGTGAGGGCAGTGTGCCACCTCAGGCTGAAATCAAGCTTAAAGACGATGCATGTCATACTGAGATCATCATCCTGCGTCGAGGAGCAGGGAAGGGTCTGCAAAGAGCGCTGCCCCGAGAAGAATGGTCAGCACCAGCAGAACCTGACGCGTCTCAAGGAACGCGGCCGGACCTCGACACATCCATCTCATCCTATCAGCCAACGGAGCCGAAGCCATGATGGGAATTCTGGTTATCGTCATTGCCCTGGGCCTGCTGATATACCTGGCCTACCGGGGCGTCAGCCTCCTGATCCTTGCGCCGGCGCTGGCCACCTTCGCGGTGGTGGCAACGATGGATGGCCCGGTGTTGGCGAGTTACACGCAGATTTTCATGGGTTCGGCAGGCGGCTTCATCACACTGTATTTCCCCGTATTTCTCCTCGGCGCCGTGTTCGGCAAATTGATGGAGGACTCCGGCAGCGCCCGGGTGCTTGCCGACGCCATCATCGCCAAGCTGGGCAGCGGCCAGGCGATCCTGGCCGTGGTCCTGTCCTGCGCCGTCATGACCTACGGTGGGGTGTCCTTGTTCGTGGTGGCCTTTGCGGTTTACCCGATTGCGGCGGCCCTGTTCCGGCAGGCTGATATCCCCAAACGGTTGATTCCCGCAACCATCGCTTTGGGTGCCTTCACCTTCACCATGACTGCGCTGCCGGGTACGCCCGCCATCCAGAATGCCATCCCGATGCCTTACTTCGGGACCTCTCCCTTCGCGGCCCCGGGGCTTGGCATCATCACGGCGCTGGTGATGTTCGTCCTCGGCATGTTCTGGCTCAAGTACCGCGCGCGCAAGCTGGCCGCGGAAGGCTACGGCAACCATCCGGATGCGGAATTTCTCCCGAACAAGGACCTGCGGGAACGCTCGGCGGGTGAGGGTTTCGACCTGATGGAGCTCCCGGTGTCGGACCCCCCGGTGGGCCGGCCATTGGTATTCGTTGCCGTCCTGCCGCTGGTGCTGGTGCTGGTGATCGCGATCAACCTGTTGTTCACTTTCGTGATCATCCCGAACATGGACACGGACTTCCTGGCCCTGCCGCTGTACGGTGAGACCAGTATCGAGGAGGTACGTGGGATCTGGTCGGTGGTTGCGGCCCTGGTGCTTTCCCTGCTGGTATTGATCGCCATGAACTGGAAGCGGCTGCCCACGCTCACGCAGTCCGTCGACAATGGTGCCAATGCCTCACTGCTGCCGATCTTCAATACCGCAAGCCTGGTGGGCTTTGGTGCCGTGATCGCCTCGCTGGGCGCCTTCGTGCTGATTCGTGATGGGGTCGTTGGTCTCGGGGGCGACAACCCCCTGATCTCGCTTGCGATTGCGGTGAACGTGCTGGCGGGAATGACCGGGTCGGCCTCGGGGGGGATGAGTATCGCGCTGTCGACCCTTGGCGATACCTATCTGGAGATGGCTTACGCCCAGGGGATCAGTCCGGATTTGCTGCACCGCGTTACGGCAGTGGCTACCGGCGGGCTGGACACGCTGCCACACAACGGCGCTGTCATCACCCTGCTCGCGATCACCGGGCTCACGCACCGGCAGGCCTATTTCGATCTGGCGATGGCCGCGATGGTGGCGCCCTTCCTCTCCCTGATTGTGCTGATCACGTTGGGCACGCTATTCGGGAGTTTTTGATCAATCAAACAGTGCGTGTAGGCGTTCCAGCCCGGGTTCGGTGCCTGTGAAACGGGATTTGGCCCCGTCGTTCGACATTCGAACTGGGGCCGCTCTTCATCCTGATATCAGGGGGACATCGCTACGTCCCTGCCACGGCAGTTGTTGCCGATCCGGCTGTGCGTCCCTGAGTCTGAACACGGAAACGGCAGCGGACAGCTACTCCGCCTGATCCTCCAGGGATTCTGCTGCGGCGGCAGCCTCTTCCACCAGGGCCGCGTTCTGCTGGGTGACGTCATCCATCTGCGACACCGCCTGGTTGATCTGGTCGATGCCCTGGCTTTGTTCATCCGATGCCGCCGCGATTTCTGCAATGATGTCGCTGACACGCTTGATGGCCAGGATGATTTCCTCCATGGATGCACCGCTCTCATGCACCAGGCGAGTACCGTTCTCAACGATGCTGGTATCTTCCTTGATCAGCGCCTGGATCTCCTTCGCGGCGGCTGAAGAGCGCTGTGCCAGGGTGCGGACTTCACTGGCGACCACCGCAAAGCCGCGTCCCTGCTCACCCGCCCGTGCCGCTTCAACGGCGGCATTGAGTGCCAGGATGTTGGTCTGGAAGGCGATGCCGTCGATGACGCTGATGATGCTGGTCATCTTCTCCGAACTCGCGGTCAGTTCGCGCATGTTTTCAATGGCCTGCTTGACCTTGTGCCCCCCTGATTCCGCCACCGTGTTCGCCTGATTGGCCTGTTGACTGGCCTGGCGGGCGTTGTCGGCATTCTGCCGGACGGTACTCGTGATTTCCTCCAGGCTGGTGGCGGTTTCCTCCAGGCTGGCGGCCTGTTCCTCGGTGCGCTGCGATAGGTTGGTATTGCCCGTCGAGATCTGGCCGGCCCCCGTACTGACACTCAGGACCGCGTCGTTGATTTGAAGGATGATGTCGGAAAGTTTTTCTGCGGTGTTGTTGGCCGATGTTGCCAGTACCGCCAGGTCACCGGCATAGCGGCCTTCGACGCGCAGGCTCAGATCCTGAGGTATCCCCACGTTTTCGCGGGCGGAATTCCTTGTGAAACAGTGGGATAAGAGGGGATGGGGGTGGACATGCACCGGCAAGATCGTGATTCTTTAAGGTGACAAAGCCAAAAAAGAGCCACGAAACAAACCGATGCACGCCACGAACCTGATTCACGCAAACCTGGGGGTTGCTTGTCAATCCATTCATCGCACCCGCTTCAATGCGCTGCTGACCGCCACGGCGGCGGCCCTGGGCGGACAGACCACCTCGGTGACTGGTCTTGGCCGGGCATCGAAGCGGCAAATCACGGAAAAGGCGAGCATCAAGCAGATGGATCGGCTGGTGGGTAATCCCAGGATGCATCGGGAGGCGATGACGGTTTATCAGGCCATGACCCACTGGCTGCTGGGGCAGGAGGAGCGCCCGGTGATTCTGGTGGATTGGTCGCCGGTGGCAGTGGATGAGAGCATTCACGTGCTGCGGGCCTCGGTGCCCGTGGGCGGCCAGGGAAGAACCGTGTACCAAGAGTGTCATCCTCAGGCCAAGTACGCTAACCGACAGATCCAGGAGGACTTTTTGAAGCACCTCTCGGAGGTTTTGCCCGCTGGAGTCTGCCCGGTGATCGTCACAGACGCCGGTTTCAAGAAACCCTGGTTCCGCGCCGTGGAAGCCTTGGGCTGGGACTGGGTGGGCCGGGCGCGAGGCCTGGTCAAGATGACTCGACCGGGTGAGAACACTTGGCTCAATACCCGCGAATTGGGGTGCTTGCTGGATGAGAATCAGCCGACCTACATGGGTGCTTTTGCCATGACCCGCACTAGTTCTCTGACGTGCCAGGTGTATGGTCTGCGCAAGAGCCTTCAAGGCCGTATCCATGCAACCCGAACTGGCCAGCGGGCCCAGAGTGGCAAGAGTCGCGCGCATGCAGATGGCAAACGGGAACCCTGGGTGATTGCAACCTCCCTGCCCGGCGGGTCGAAGATCACCGACCGGGTGATAGCGC
>JBHEOJ010000110.1:0-7244 GCA_046260855.1 Thioalkalivibrio sp. | reverse complement strand
CATCTCGGGGGATGAGAACACGGACACGAGCGCACCTGCCCGATTCAGCGCTTCGGAATAGCCGATCAGCGGTGTGCCGCTTCGATACGTGGTGAGCATGATGCCGACGATGGTGTCACGGTTGTAGACCCGTGGGTCCGGGATGGCGAGTATCACCTGGTTTTCACGACTGGCCTGCTGAAATGCCTTGACCACATCGGTCTGCGCGGCGGCATTGTATTCCTTGAGTGCCATGAGATTGTCGGGTGGCAGATGGCCGCGTCCATGTTCCCGCTGCAGGTATTGTCCGTCACCGCTGATGATGCCGATGGACTCGATACCCACCAGGCGCTCATGGATGATCGAGACCATGCGCTCCAGGGCGACGTCCATATAGATGGCCGATACGGATGCCGGGCTGGACTGTGCCGTCATGATCCGTTCGAAACTCTCCTCCGGTATGGCAATGGCCAGGATACGGGCCCGCCGGATTCGGTCCAGGGCCGTGTCCAGAGCCACCACCCCGGAGGTCACCACCAGGCATCCCTCGCAGTCAAAGACCTCCAGCTGCTGATCCCCCCGGGGCGTGGCGGCGACGGCCTGGGACAGGACTATGGGACTACCGGCGATCTGGCGTTGCATCGCGGTGAGCACGCGCTGATGCAGGCTGCCGTCATCGCTGGCCAGCATGAGTATCCGGTCGGGCATCTGATCCGCCGTCTCGGCCCGCGCATCGCCAGGCAGCACGGTTTGCCACACGGCCAGTATCAGGCAGCCGATCAGCAGTGCAACTCCCGGTCGTGTGCGTGTTGCCAACATCCTTGCGGTGCTCTCGATCCTTGATGTACTAGAAATCCAGTGACAGGGTAGCGAAGCTGCGCGTCTCGCGCTGGTTCACCTGATAGATATCCGCATTGGACGGTGTCCGTGCGTCGTAGCCTCGCGCCATGATGTCCTGCACCGTCACGCCCAGTCGCGCATGGCGGTTGAGTTCCCACTCGGCGGACAGGTCAAGAAATCCGTCGTAGGCATCGCTGGGGTCGCCGTCGATCCAGTTCATCTCCGAATAATGGTAGTAGGCGCCGGACAGGCGCAGCTGATCCGTGACCTGTGAGGTGAGGGCCGCGGTGAAGATATTCCTGGGGATCGCCTCAGCATGGCGACCGTCACGGTTATCCCTGTAGTCCGTGCGTTTGAAGTGATGGGTCAGGCCGCCGTGCAGACGTGTACGCGGGCCGAGCCAGTAACCCAGCTGCATCTCGACCCCCTGATAGGAGACGCCTCCGCGGTCGGCGAAGGAGATGGAGCTGGGGCCTGAACCGTCGATGATGTGGCGGATTCGGCTGCTGAAAATCTTTGTGTCCAGTACAAGACCGGTATCCGCCAGGCTTGCGTGATGGCCCACTTCGTAATAGTTGATCGTCTCGGGTTGGAGGCCGCCTTCCGCCACGAGCACGGGCACGACAATGGGTATGCCGAGGCTGTTCAGATCATAAACGCGCAGTCCCTTTTCTTCGACGAGTACCGGGGTGCGGGTCGCCCGCGCAGCAATCAGTCTCAGGGTGTGATCCGGGTTTACACGAACATTCAAGGCGGCACGGGGTGAAACCTGATCACCGAAGGTGTCACTGTATTCGTACATAGCGCCCAGGTTCAGTGTGGTGGCAGAGCCCAGGGCCTGTTCAAGGTTGCCAAAGACTCGATACAGATCATCGCTGACCGGGCTGTTTTCACCGAAATAAGTGGGGGAGGTCACTCGGTCATGACGTGCGCTGGCACCCCAGACAATCCGCGTTCCTTGCGTCATTTGCTGGCGTCGTTCAAATTCCAGGTCATGTCGGTCGGTGCGGACATTGTCGTCGATGGGAATGGCCAGCCCCATGAAGTCCACCAGATACTCGTCCCGGGTGTCGGTATGCTGATAGTAATACTGTGTTGTCCAGCTGCCGCCCATTCCGTCGTCCTGATCAAGACGCAGTTGCACGTGGGCACTGTCAGTGGTGTAGGAACGTTCCGGATCGAGGTCGTTCGTATCAATGCCGCGTCCCTTGCGTGATCGCCCCACTCCTGCGCGGGTGCTGAAGGTGTGTTCCGCTGTCGCGCGGTAGTCCACGCGCAGGTTGGCAAACCGGGCTCGCTTGGCACTCGCGGTGTCGGGAAACCCGTCATCCTGCTGAGTGGACAGGGTCATACGGTAATCCACCAGCTCACTACTGTTGCTTTCCCGTGCGATGAGATCCCGTACGCCGTTGGTGCCCACCCGTGTGCTCACGTGCTGACCGGCGGTCTCGGCCGGGTGCCGGGTGATGATGTTGATGATGGCCAGGAACGAACTGGGGCCGTAGGCGGCGGCGTTGGGGCCGCGGATCACCTCGATATGCTGGATGTCCTCGATGGCCAGGCCCAGGTCGTTCCAGAGCACGCCGCCCGAGAAGGGTTGATAGACCGAACGCCCGTCCACGAGGACCTGCATACGGCGGGAGTAGCGTTCCGGCAGACCGCCGTAGGTGACTACTGGGTCGCTGTTGCTGTGCCGGGCCACGATCATGCCTGGCACCAGGCGCAGGATGTCCACCAGCTCCCGGGCGCCGGAGGCCTTGATCAGTTCCCGGTCGATGACGGTGACTGAGGCCGGGGCGTCGGCCACGGGCTGTTGCAGGCGGGTGGCGGTGAGCACCACGGGCAGGTCGGTGAAGAAATCGTGTTCCGAAAGCTGCGCGAGGGTCTCTGCCTGGCTTGTGGTGGCAGAGAAGCTCAGCCCGGTGATCAGGGCCACGGTGCTGCACCGTGCGCAGGTGCGAATTTTTGCTTTGAGACCCATGGGTTCGGGACGCTCCCCTTTGTGATGTTTATAATGCCTCTTCACATTCCCTGTCCGGTCCCTTGCGCGTATGACGTCATACCCCACCCTGGAATCCTTCGTCGGCAATACCCCGCTGGTGCGCCTGCAGCGCTTGCCCGGGGAAACCTCCAACACCCTGCTGGTCAAACTGGAGGGCAACAACCCTGCCGGTTCGGTCAAGGACCGCCCCGCGCTCCACATGATCCGCAAGGCCGAGGAACGGGGCCAGATCCGACCCGGCGATACCCTCATTGAGGCCACCAGCGGTAACACAGGCATCGCCCTGGCCATGGCCGCAGCCATCAAGGGCTACCCCATGGTCCTCATTATGCCGGAAAACATGAGCGCCGAACGACGGGCCTCCATGAAGGCCTACGGCGCCCGGATCATCTCCGTGACCCGGGAGCAGGGCATGGAAGGGGCCCGGGACCTGGCCAAGCGTATGGAGGCCGAGGGCAAGGGCCGGGTGCTGGATCAGTTCTCAAATCCGGACAATCCGCTTGCCCACTACGAGGGCACGGGCCCGGAGATCTGGCGGGACACCCAAGGCGAAATCACCCATTTTGTCAGCGCCATGGGTACCACCGGCACCATCATGGGCACCTCCCGCTACCTCAAGGAGCAGAATCCTGATGTGCAGATCGTGGGCGTGACCCCCGAGGAAGGCGCCAGTATCCCAGGGATCCGCCGCTGGCCGAAGGCATACCTGCCCAGCATCTTCGAAGACTTTCGCGTGGACCAGACCCTGGAGGTGGGCCAGGCCGAGGCCGAGGACACCATGCGCCGTCTGGCCGCCGAGGAGGGCATCTTCTGTGGTGTCTCCTCGGGCGGCGCCACGGCCGCCGCACTGCGCCTGTCCGCGCAGCTTGAGAACGCCGTGATCGTGTCCATCATCTGCGACCGGGGCGACCGCTACATTTCGACCGGAGTGTTCCCCGCATGACCCCCATCATGGTGTTCGATATCGAGACCGTCCCCGATGTGGAGGGCGGACGGCGCATCCACGGCTTCGAGGGCCTGAGCGACGATGACACGGCCAAGGCCCTGACCCAGCTGCGGGTGCAGAAGACCGGCAGCGACTTCCTGGCCCACCACCTGCACCGCATCGTGGCCATCTCCGTGGTGCTGGCCACCCGGGAGCGCCTCGCGGTGTGGTCTCTGGGGGACGAGGATGCCACCGAGAAGGAGCTGATCAGCCGCTTCTTCGAAGGGGTGGAGCGCTACACACCCACCCTTGTGACATGGAACGGGGGCGGCTTCGACCTGCCGGTGATCCACTACCGTGCCCTGCTGCACGGTGTCAGCGCCGCCCGCTACTGGGAGGCGGGCGACGACGATCGGGACTTTCGCTACAACAACTATCTCTCTCGCTTTCACTGGCGCCATACTGACCTGATGGACGTGCTGGCCGGATTCCAGATGCGCGCCAACGCGCCCCTGGACCAGGTGGCCAGCCTGCTGGGCTTCCCCGGTAAGATGGGCATGAGCGGTGCCAAGGTCTGGGACGCCTACTTGGCCGGCGACATCCGGGGCATTCGCAACTACTGCGAGACCGACGTGCTCAACACCTACCTGGTCTACCTGCGCTTCGAGCGCATGCGTGGCCGGCTCACGGAGCAGGCCCTGGAGACGGAACTGCAACGGGTGCGGGACATGCTCGCGGAATCGCCCGAGGCCCATCTCACCGCCTTCCTGGATGCCTGGCAGGCCGGGAAGCGCGCCTGATGGCTCGCCACAGGGCGCGTCGTCCGGCACCGGTGCCCCAGGCGCCGGTAGAGCTGGTGATCGATTCTCTCACCCACGAGGGCCGGGGCGTGGCCCGGCTGGAGGGCAAGGCCCTGTTCGTGGATGGTGCCCTGCCCGGCGAGCGGGTCACGGCTCGGTATGTGGCCTGTCACCGGCGCTACGACGAGGCGGTGGTGGAGACCGTGCTGGAGGCCTCCCCCGACCGGGTGGAAGCCCGCTGCGCCCATTTCGGCGTGTGCGGCGGTTGCAGCCTGCAGCACATGAGCGATGCCGCCCAGGTCCACGCCAAGCAGCAGGCCGTGCTGGAAGTGCTGGAGCACGTGGGCAAGGTGGCGCCCGAGCGTATCCTCGAGCCGCTGCAGGCCACACCCTGGGGCTACCGGCGCAAGGGCCGCCTGAGCGTCAAGCACGTGCCCAAGAAGGGCGGCGTGCTGGTGGGATTCCGGGAGCGCTACAGCCACTACCTGGCGGCCCTGGAGACCTGCGAGGTGCTGCATCCTTCAGTGGGCCGCCGCCTCATGGTGCTGCGGGCGTTCCTCACCACCCTGGATGCCCGGGATCGAATCCCCCAGGTGGAACTGTCCGTGGACGACGAGGAGCGCACCGCCCTGGTGTTTCGCAATCTCGACCCCCTGAGTGCGGCGGATCGTGAGCGGCTCACCGTCTTCGCCGCGGAGCAGAACGTCCAGGTGTGGCTCCAGCCCAAGGGGCCCGACACCGTCCACCCCCTGGCGCCCGAGGCGCCGGAGCCCCTGATCTACGCCCATCCCGAATTCGACGTCAGCATCCCCTTCGGCCCCCTGGACTTCGTGCAGGTGAACCGGGACATCAACCGCGCCATGGTGCCCCGGGCCATCGAACTGCTGCAGCTGGGCCCCCAGAACCGGGTGCTGGACCTGTTCTGCGGGCTGGGCAACTTCAGCCTGCCCCTGGCCCGGCGCGCCGGGCAGGTGGTGGGTGTTGAGGGTGAGGCGGTGATGGTGGCTCGTGCCCGGGACAATGCGACCCGCAACGGTATCGTCAATGCCGAATTTCACGCCGCCGACCTGGCCGCCAGCGACGTGGCCGACGCCACTTGGGCCCGGGCGGGCTTCGATCGCATCCTGCTGGACCCGCCTCGGGCCGGGGCCGCTGGTGTCATGGGGCTGGTGGGCCGGCTCGCCCCAGAGCGCATCGTGTATGTCTCCTGCAACCCGGCGACGCTGGCCCGGGACGCCGAGACCCTGGTGCACACCCACGGCTACCGCCTGGAGGCCGCCGGGGTCATGGACATGTTCCCGCATACTGCGCATGTGGAGTCCATGGCAGTGTTTGACAGGGAGGTGGCGCGTAAGGGGTGAAGCGTGAGGGGATAGGAGGGGATAATAGTGTCGCCAGAGTCGAGGTGACCGATTGTTATCAGAAGCGAGGTATTACGCCCAGAACGGCGCTCCGGCTGGAGAATTTTTTCGGGATTTCCGCCGGTTTCTGGCTGAATCTTCAGGTACGGTGGGATCTTTATCTTCCTCAAGCCGCTGAGGCAGACGAGCTGGCATTGATCGAGGATTTCCATCATTTGCAGAGCATGGCCTGACAGCGATTCCCTTTCCCGCCTTTTTCGGGGAATCGAGTCGGCCGGCATCATTTCCACTGTCACAAGGCAACTATGAACAACGAAGACCACGCCAGAGAAATCGCCCTCCAATGGATCGACGCGGTGGAACGTACCGCCCGTGCCCTGGACCATCCCGCCCACATGGACCTGGTGTCGAAGCGCGTCCGGGTGCTTGGCATCCCCGGCTTCGAGGCCATCGGTTATGAAGACTGGTCCCGCCAGTGCGAGCACGAATTCAAGGATGGGGTGCTCAAGGACGTGAGCTACACGGGCCTGCGTATGCGGGCCGCCACAGACAAGCAGATCATGTTCCAGACCGTGGAACGGGTGGAGGCCACCGACGGCACCGTCGTGCGCCGCGGCCTGGAGGTGGTGCTGGACAAGGAACCGGACGGGAAATGGCGCGTGTTGCAGCAACGCATCATGCCCGATCATGAGGCGATGCATTACGGGTTGCTGGATGCCGATGCGCGCTGAGTGCTTTGGAGGGGCGGCCGCTTCGCCTCGCGGAGTGTATGGATGGGATTGTGGATCTCCCAAAGTGGCCCTCGGGCTATAATCGAAACAGGTAAACCGGATTTCCCTAGCCTATGCCGATGAACTGATCGGCACCTCGATCACCGACTATATGCATCCTGATGATCTGGCGGCCACCCGGGCCTCCATCATCCGGGTCATGAACGGTCAGCCCCACGTCGATTTCAGCAACCGTTATATTCGCAAGGATGGCGGTATCGTCCACATCCTGTGGTCTGCCCGCTGGTACGAGGAGGCGGGTGTACGAATCGGTGTCGCGCGGGACGTGACGGGTCTCAGGCAGGCCGAGGCGGAATTGCGTTTTCTCGCCCATCACGATCCGCTGACAGAGTTGACCAACCGGTCGCTGTTCTATGATCGACTGGACACGGCACTGCGTGTAGCCCACCGCAACCAGAGCACCCTGGCTTTGCTGTTTCTGGATATCAATGACTTCAAGACTATCAATGATCTGCATGGGCATGCGGTAGGCGATCGTGTGCTCTGTACGATGGCACAACGGCTGCAAGGGTGCGTACGTGAGACGGACACGGTGGCACGGATGGG
>JBHEOJ010000011.1:0-32872 GCA_046260855.1 Thioalkalivibrio sp. | reverse complement strand
GCACACGAAGGGCACGAAGAAGAGACTTTGGGCTGGGAAGGCCCCGCCTATCCCGGACTTCAGCCATCAATATCGGCATGGTTGCTTGATCTACACTTAAGAACCTTGTCTCTCGCAAAGACGCAGAGAACGCCAAGAAGACACAAGAATATTTAAGGGTCATGACTAGTTAAGGGTTGGCCAAATGGAGCTAACCTATTGTCATGGCTATGAAAAACAAGTATGCAGTCCGTTCACGACTTTCAGAGCCCCAATTTCGCCGTCTGGTCAGGCTGTTTTCGCTCGATCTGGACGCTACCCAGATCGCTGAACTCACCGGCCTTAACCGCAATACCGTGAACAGGTATCTGCGTGGTATCAGAATCCGTATCGCCGAGTTCTGCCAGGTCCAGGCGCCATTCGTCGGCGAGATCGAAGTCGATGAATCCTTCTTCGGCCCGCGCCGTGTCAAAGGTCGACGCGGGCGTGGTGCGTTCGGCAAAACAGCAGTCTTCGGCGTCTTCAAACGCAACGGCTGTGTCTATACCGAAATCGTCCCAGACTGCTCAAAAGCCACGCTACAAGCCATTATCCGGGGCCGTGTCGAGCTCAGCAGCGTCATCTACACCGATGGCTGGCGAGGCTACAACGGCCTGGTCGATGTGGGCTATGGAAAGCACCTGCGTGTCGATCACTCTAAGGATGAGTTCGCACGAGGACGGGCCCACATCAACGGCATCGAGGGCTTCTGGGGGTTTGCCAAATCACGTCTGACACGCTTTCGTGGCATGAACAAACAAACCTTCTATCATCATCTCAAGGAGTGCGAATTTCGGTTCAATCACAGGCGTGAGGATATCTACCCCATACTCCTCAGATTGTGCCGCCAGAAGCCCCTTAACTAGTCATGACCCAAAATATTTTTTATATTTTTCTTGGCGTTCTCTGCGTCTTGGCGAGAGGACCATCTTCTAACGTGACCAAAACCACCGGATTGCGAGGTCACCCGCCGATCCGCAAATTGCCACAAAACCCCGCAGCAACAGCCCTATCCTTCGTGAGCTTCGTGAGCTTCGTGGTTAACAGGCTTTAAAGCG
The DNA here is from genome assembly GCA_046260855.1 of Thioalkalivibrio sp. Lineage (GTDB taxonomy): Bacteria > Pseudomonadota > Gammaproteobacteria > Ectothiorhodospirales > Ectothiorhodospiraceae > Thioalkalivibrio_A. Next base: position 31,796 of record JBHEOJ010000011.1, on the reverse strand, counting down.
CATTACGATGATCCCACGACCTACGTTCTTTTCAATTCAAACGCCGGCAGTTTCTTCTCCAGTAGTTCACCACGGATGCGCACGTAGCGGGGCAGGCCACCCTCGTAGGGGGGGTAGTCCTCGCCCTCGATGAGGGGGCGCAGATAGCGGCGGCAGGCCTCGGTGATGCCAAAGCCGCCCTCGGTGATGTATTCCCTGGGCATACCCTGTTCGATGTTGGCCACCTGCTCCAGAGGCACGCGACCCACACTCCAGAGATAAGGGTCATCGGACAGGCGCTGGATCACCGGCATGAAACTCATATGTCCCTCGGCGGCGAAATGCACAGCCATAGCGCCAGCGGCATAGGCCTGCTCAACGTCCACCCGGGAGGCGATGTGCCGTGCGGCCCGCTGGATGTAGTCCACCACCGCCCAGTGGATCTTGTGGCCGGTCTTTTCCTTGATCATGTCCGCCAGCATGGGGGCCACGCCGCCCAGCTGGGTATAGGCATAGACCTCGTGGGACTGGGCCATGGTCAGCAACTTGCCGTCCGGGCCCTTGAGCCCCTCGGAGGCCACCACCACGCAGTAGCCATGGGTGGCGATCACGTCATCGAGCCGGCGCAGGAACTCAGCCTTATCGAAGGGGATCTCGGCGAAGAGGATGAGCATGGGCGGGCAGTCCTTGGCCTGCTGGGCCAGGGCGGCGGCCGCCGCCAGCCAGCCGGCATGGCGGCCCATCACCTCCATGATGAACACCTTGGTGCTGGAGCTGGCCATGGACTCCACGTCCATGCTGGCCTCGCGCACCACGGTGGCGATGAACTTGGCCGCCGAGCCGAAGCCCGGGCTGGTGTCGGTGCAGGCCAGGTCGTTGTCGATGGTCTTGGGCACACCGATGCTGCGGATGGGGTAGCCCATCTCGTCACTGATACGGGCCACCTTCAGGGCCGTATCCATGGAGCCGCCACCGCCGTTGTAGAAGAAGTAGCCAATGTCATGGGCCTTGAACACGTCCACCAGGCGCCGGTACTGCTTCGGATCGGTGTCCGGGTCGCCCAGGTCGAAACGACAGGAGCCGAATGCCCCGCCCGGGGTGTGACGCAGCCCGGCGATGGTCTCATGTGACTCCTGATCCAGGTCGATCAGCTCCTCCTGAAGCACGCCAAGGATGCCGTCCCGGGCGGCGTAGATCTTGCCGAAGGCCTCCGGGTGCGACCGCACGGCGTGAATCACACCGCAGGCGCTGGCATTGATGACGGCGGTGACGCCGCCGGACTGGGCATAGAGCACGTTCTTGGGCATGTTCGGAAAATCCTGATCGGGTTCAGGGCGGGAGGACGGCTTGTATGCCTGAAAAATCAAGCAATTAGCAGGCCGTTTGGGTGACGGGGACGCGTTTTGGGTGTTTTGCTATGATACCCGGCCAGCATTGTGGCACCGTGACACCGCCGGACCAGATTAACAGGTCCCGGGCAGACACCCCAAGGTGGATCACGGCGCGGCCCCGGGCCCAGGTAGAGTGCGCATACGCACCATGGCAGCGCAGCCCGTCGCATCGATTTTGTTCACAACCTTCAGGAAGTCATGGCATGCATATCGGAACCACACTGACCAACTACATCATCGAGACCCAGCGCAATTTCAAGGGCGCCACGGGTGAGTTCACCGGCCTACTGAACGACATCGCGGTGGCCTGCAAGAAGATCGCCGACCTGGTCAACAAGGGTGACCTGGTGGGCATCCTGGGCAGTGCCGAGTCGGAGAACGTGCAGGGCGAGACCCAAAAGAAGATGGATGTGATCTCCAACGAGATCTTCATGGAGGCCCTGCAGCACAACGGCCACGTGGCCGGGCTCGCCTCCGAGGAGGAAGACGAGATCTGCCAGCTGCCCGAAGGCGCCTCCCGGGGTCATTACCTGGTGCTGTTCGACCCCCTGGACGGTTCCTCCAACATCGACGTGAACGTCTCCGTGGGCACCATCTTCTCCATCCTCAAGGCCCCCCCCCATCCGGGTGACCCCTCCAGCGAAGATTTCCTGCGCCCCGGCGTTGAACAGGTGGCGGCCGGCTACTGCCTGTACGGCCCCTCCACGATGATGGTGCTGACCACCGGCCACGGCGTGAACATGTTCACCCTGGACCGGCATTTCGGCGAATTCCTGCTCACCCACGAGAACATCACCATCCCCGAGGACACCCAGGAGTTCGCCATCAACGCCTCCAACATGCGCTTCTGGGAGGCGCCGGTGAAGCGTTACATCGACGAGTGCCTGCAGGGCAAGGAAGGCCCCCTCGGCAAGGACTTCAACATGCGCTGGGTGGCCTCCATGGTGGCCGAGGTGCACCGCATCCTGACCCGGGGCGGCATCTTCATGTACCCCATCGACGAAAAGCTCAAGACCAAGGGCCAGCACGGCAAGCTGCGTCTCATGTACGAGGCCAACCCCATGAGCTTCATCATCGAGCAGGCAGGCGGCACCAGCACCACGGGCCACGAGCGCATCATGGACATGAAGCCCGAGCACATCCACCAGCGCGTGCCGGTGGTGCTGGGCTCCAAAAACGAAGTGGAGCGGGTCACCAGCTATCACAAGGGCTGAACCTGCCCCACCGCTGCAAAACAAAAGCCCGGCTCTGCCGGGCTTTTGTTTTGGTGGGTCGTCAATGCAGAGATCCAGGCTGCGGCGCATGACCGGCAAACCCATCCTCTCACGGGGCCACCGAGACACGGAGAAAGATGACTGGTTCTGAAAACCGAAAAGCGATTCTCTCGCAGAGACGCGCAGGCGCAGGGGCGCCGGGAAAAAGATATGATCAATACACACCGTGGCTCCGCGAGAACCGTAGGCCGGATAAGCGTAGCGCATCCGGCGATCTCCCATGCCGGATGCGGCTGCGCCTTATCCGGCCTACAACTACTGTGCAATGGACACGCACAACACGGCCAAGCCCAACCTCAGTGCAAACAAAGTATGCCGTTTCATCATCCTTCCCTCCTGTATCGCTGCAGCACACACAGCGTTCAGCGAAAGAAAGCAAAGATCGCTTCATACCCCTGAGTATAGGTACCCCATTCCACTCGCATTCCCCCTTGCCACTAGCCACTTGCTACTTGCCACTGCCCTGCGTCGTTATAAGACGCAGGGCTTTCACCCCCAGCGCCATATCATCCGGATCGCCACCACCGACCATTTGCAGGTGGGAGGCAGCCATGCCCATCCAGGGCGCCCTGCGTGACGGGGAAAGGACCTCCTCCGGCACCTGGGCCACCCGGGCGGGTCCGGTAAGCAACCAGCCCAGGGCACCATGGGTACGGGATTCCGCCCAGGGCGTGAGATCACCATCCAGGCGCTCCACAAAACCATTGAGGTCCACGTCTTCATGGACGGCGATGCGTTCCAGCAGCTGCGCCCCACGCCTGGCCGCCTGCGCGTCACCCGTGGCCTCATAGTAACTCCACCAGGCAGCCGCCGGCCAGACCTGGGCCGGCAGATAGCCCGCCAACTGCGCCTCGCCCCCGTCGCGCCGGAAGTGGTAGTAACCCCCATCCGGGTGCGCCACGTGTTCGTCCAGGCCGCCCAGGGCCTGGGCGGCCCATTGCAGGTAACGGGGTTCATCCAGGGCCTCGGCGGCATGCACCAGGGCCACGATCATCTGGCCACTGACATCCGCATACTGGACACGCTCTACCGGCGGCGGCGGGAGGCCGGCCCGCTCGGCGGGAGGCTTGGAGTAATAATCGGGATCTGAATACTGGCTGCCCCAGAAACTCAGCTGCGTGTCATCCCAAAGCCGGCCCACCAGATAGTCCAGTGTCTCGCGCACCACCCGCGCATCCACCTCGCGACCCAGCTCGGCATAGGCATCCGCAAACAGCCAGACGAGCATCGCGTTGAGCCCCAGCACCTTGGAGGTCTCCACCGCCGTGTCAGGATTGGGCTGGTCCGGATCGTAGAAGAAGAAAAAGCCCCCATCCACGGGATCGTGCAGATCTTCGCGCAACACATCCAGCATGTCCGCCATGCGCCCGCTCCAGCCCGGCTCGTGGAGCAGCAGCCGATAAGTCATGGGCTGTGGGCGTTTGCTCAAGGTGCCCAGCACCGAGGCCCGGCTCAGACGATGACTGGCGGGGTCGTAGGTCTCTTCAAGAAAGGCCAGGAAGCGTTGCGGGTCTCCATCCATGAGCGTCTCCAGGCCCGCCGGCACCGCCTCGGCCGTGGCGATCCGTGCGGCCGTCTCGCGCAGCAGCCCCTGCAGATCCTGGGCGCCCACGTGCCCCGTGAAGCGCCCCAGGGGCTCGCCCTCGGCATCCATGATCACCGTAAACGGCAGGCCCCGCCCACCCAGGCGGGTGAACAGATCCCGGCGCTGATCCAGGTTCACCAGCACGGGCACGAAGCCCTGTTTGATGGCCGCCACGGTGTCCTGGTCCTCCAGGGTTTCGCTCTGATATTGGCGGCACCAGGTACACCACTGTCCGTGGAAATACACGAACAGCCCCTTGCCTTCACTACCGGCACGGACAAGGGCGGCATCGCCCCAGGACTGCCAGGGGATGGACGAGCCCCGGGGATAGTCGTCCAGCTCACCGGACGACTGTGGTGGCGACTCGGGTGCCTCCTGGTCACCGGTCATCCAGGGCCACAGGGCCAGCACCAAGGCCACGAGCACCGCAAGCAGCACGACAATGATGTGATGGCGTCTCATACCATGAGTCTAGCGCGTGAGGTGGCCCCCTCCCCAACCCTCCCCCGCGACGCGGGAGAGGGGGCAGTTGTCGTAGGCCGGATAAGCGCAGCGCATCCGGCGATGCTTCTCCACCCAGGCCCGCCGGATGCGGCTACGCCTTATCCGGCCTACGTGAGCTGAAAAGACGTCCTCTCGCCAAGACGCCAAGACGCAAAGACGCAAAGAAACTGCTTTCCAGTCCTGTCTTTCTTCGCGCCTTTGCGTCTTGGCGAGAGACCCGCTTTTTATTCATCGAAGCCCCAGCGCTGAACACAAAACATCCCCTCTCACGGAAACACAGAGGCACGGGTTTATTTGATCACATACCTTGCCCTGAGCCACTGCAGATAGGAGCGAGGCACGAACCCCAACACGCATCGCACGACGTGGCACCCTTGTTGGGGTTCGCTTCGCTCACCCCAACCTACGGCTGTACTCGACCCACGCCTCACTCCTATCCCCTCCCCCTCACGAACACCTCACATCTCCAGCGCATCCACATCCAGCGACCAGCGAACCTTCCTCGCACCCGGCAGGTGCCCGAGGCCCGGCGTCCAGGCACGCAGGGCCCGGTGCAGGGCCGGGCGTGATTCGCTCTGGATCATGAGCTGGGCACGGTAGCGCCCGGCGCGACGCTCCATCAGGGCGGGTGCCGGCCCCCATACCTGCACGCCATCCACAGCCAGGGTCTCCAGGCTACGGCGGGCTGCCTCGAGAAAATCCCAGGGCACCTGCGCGGCCGTGGCCTCGGCACGCAGCAGGGCAAGACTGGTAAACGGCGGCAGGCCTGCCATGCGCCGTTCGGCCAGGGCCGCCTCGGCGAAGGCCTCGTAGCCGGAATGCACCAGGGTCAGCAGCAGGGGGTGATCCGGGTGATGGGTCTGTATGAGTACCTCGCCGGGGCGTTCCGCACGGCCGGCACGCCCGGCCACCTGCACCATCAACTGGGCCATGCGCTCGGCGGCGCGAAAATCGGCACTGAACAGACCCTGGTCCGCATCCATGATGCCCACCAGGCTCACGTCCGGGAAATGATGGCCCTTGGCCAGCATCTGGGTGCCCACCAGGATGCGGTGTCGTCCGCTGTGCACGTCGGCAAGCAAGGTCTCCAGGGAGCCCTTGCGCCGGGTGCTGTCCCGATCCAGACGCGCTACGGAATGCCCCGGGAAATGCCGTTCCAGGGCTGCCTCCACACGCTCCGTGCCTTCGCCAAGACCGCCCAGGCTGCGACTGTCGCAAGTGGGGCATTGCCGGGGCCGGGCCCGCTCATGGCCACAATGGTGGCAGCGGATACGCCCCTCGCCGTGATGCCAGGTCATGCGCGCATCACAGCGGGGACACTCCGCCACCCATCCGCAGTCGTGACACAGGAGCGTGGGTGCGAAGCCCCGACGGTTGAGGAAGAGCAGGGTCTGCCCACCCGCGTCCAGGTGTTTCTGCATGTGCTCCATCAGTCCTACGGACAGGCCTTCGTCCAGGGTCTGGCGGCGCAGGTCCAGCAGCTCCACCCGGGGCGGGGTGGCACCGCCGGCCCGCTCCCGCAGGCGCAGCCGTCCATACTGACCCCGGTCCGCATTGGCCAGACTCTCGAAGGACGGCGTGGCGGAGCCCAGCAACACCGGCACCGTATCCAGGTGCCCACGCATCACCGCCACATCGCGGGCGTGGTAGCGAAAACCCTCGTGCTGCTTGAAGGAGGCGTCGTGCTCCTCGTCCACGATGATCAGCCCCGGCCGGGCCCAGGGCACGAACACCGCCGAGCGCGTGCCGATGATCACCCCGGCCTCTCCATCCCGGGCCGCCAGCCAGCCGTCAAGACGCTCCCGGTCGCCGAGCCCCGAATGCAGCACCACCACGGGGCAGGACAGGCGCAGGCGAAAGCGATTGACCAGCTGCGGCGTCAGGGCGATCTCCGGCACCAGCACCAAGGTCTGCAATCCCGCCGCCAGAGCGGCTTCGATCAGATGCAGGTACACCTCGGTCTTGCCGCTGCCGGTCACGCCCTGAAGCAGATGGCTGGAGAAGGCTCCGAAACCCGCCTGTACCGCCGCCACGGCGGCGGTCTGGGCTTCATTGAGGGCCGGACCGGATTGCGGGGGCGGCGGCGGGGCGACGCCACGGGCCACCTCCCTGGACTCCACCCAGCCCTTGTCCATCAGGGCACGCAGCACCGCCTGCCAACGCCCTGGCGGCACCGCCTCCAGGTCCTGCCCTGAAAGCCCAGCGGGATCTCCACGCAGCAGGTCCAGCAAGGCCGCCTGGCGGGGTGCCCGGCTCAGGCTGACGACATCCCGGGCCGCTCCCTCGGGGGTGAGACTGTACTGTGTCCGGGTGGCCGCCTCGGCGGGCCGCCCCTGACGCAGCAACACCGGCAGGGCCTGGGTCAGCACCTCGCCCACCGGGTGCTGGTAATACTCCGCCGCCCAGAGCAGCAGGCGCAGCAGGGGTTCATTCAGTACCGGCTCTGGGTCCAGGACCTGCTGCACCGGGCGCAGGCGGTTGCGAGGAATGGGGCTGGATTCCGCCAGCCCCGTGACCACCCCCACCACCTGCCGACGCCCCAGATCCACCCGCACCCTGGCGCCCGGGACCGGGCCCGGATGCCCCGCAGGGACCAGGTAATCCAGGGCTTCCCCGAACGGACCGGGGACTCCCACCTGGCATATGGGAAGGCTGTGCTGCTGCGCCATGGAGCTTACCGGTCTTTGTTTAAGTGATTTCCCGCAAACAACGCTAAGCGGCTATTTCACATGGGGTAAATGTGCTTTTCCACAAAAGCTGTGCATAACTCTGTGGATAGAATGTCACCAAACTGGCGTAATGCCCGTAATCATTGGTCTGCTGTTAACTTGAACAAAAAATGACCACACAGTATTATCCAAAAAAAACAAATAGTTAAAAACTTTTTTTGTTTTCCTCCTGGGTACTTGACATCCGCAGAGAAGGCCTTCGAGGTATCGTGTGTCCTGTGTATAACCCCCAGCAGCGCAACTGGGCGCAAGCGCATGATACCCCACATCCTGAGCCGTTCTGGGCACCTCAATGCCCTCGCGGGCATGGCTCACATCTCCATTATCGGCATCTGTGTTATACCTTTCTGTAAACTCCCTGCATCACCACCATGCCAGAGGACGAGCCACATTGCAGCGAGCCAACCCGGCCAGCCAACCCATGGGAACCAGCGACCTGGAGCGTATCCAGGCCATCCCCCTGTTTCAGGGTGTGGAGGCCGTGGCCCTGGGCGGCCTGTTGGCCCGGGCGCGTATCCTGGAACTGCGCTCTGGCGATGTGCTGCTCAGCCCCGGCGACAGCAACGACCGTCTGTTCCTGATCCTCCAGGGTCACATGCTGGTCCAGTCAAACCCCGAGGACGAAACCACCCGTATCCTGGGTCCCGGCGATCTGGCCGGCGACGTCTCGCTGATTGCCAACGCGCCAGTCTATACCCGGGTCACCGCTGACGACGCCTGCCGGGTACTGGAAATGCCCCGCCCCCTGTTCTGGCGCATTGCACACCTGGAACCCAGCTTCGCCTGCAACCTGCTTCAGGTCATGGCCCGCCGGCTTTCCGGGGTAAGCACCGCAATGACCGCCGCACGAGTGGCTAGGGAGGAATACCAGCAACGGGCCCAGACGGACCCGCTCACGGGGCTCTACAACCGGCGCTGGATGGATGAACGGCTCACCCTGGAAATCGCCCGCAGCGACCTGCGCGGACGCCCCCTGTGCCTGATGATGCTGGATATCGATCACTTCAAACCCTACAACGACACCCACGGCCACATGGCCGGTGACCTGGTGCTGCAGACCGTGGCCCGGGAAGTGATGGCCAGCCTCAGAGACACCGACATGGCCGTGCGCTTTGGCGGCGAAGAGATCACGGTGATCCTGCCCCGCACCGACATGGATGAGGCCCTGGGCGTCGCCGAGCGCCTGCACAGCGCACTGAAAGAAGCCACCTACCCACTCCTGGACGGCAACCCCCTGCCCCCCGTCACCGTCTCTATCGGCCTGGCCCAGTGGGCCACGGGGGAGGCCGCCTCCGACCTGCTGCGCCGCGCCGATGACGCCCTCTACCGGGCCAAGGACGCGGGGCGCGATTGCACGACGTTGTAGTAGCACGAGGCAAACTAGGTCCAGCCCTACTGGTTTAGCCCGGTACGGCTCCCGACCCAGCGATTCACATCCTTCTTGCAAGCCCCATTCAGGACGAAAAAAGCCCGGCAATGCCGGGCTTTTTTCGTCCTGAATGGGGCTTGCTTAACTGATTTCCTTAATGGCCGAGATCAGCTCGCCGGCCACCTTCTGGCCGTCACCGTAGAGCATGCGGGTGTTGTCCGCGAAGAACAGGTGGTTCTCCACGCCGGAGAAACCGGCACCCTGGCCACGCTTGATGACTATGACGTTCTTGGCCTGATCGGCGTTGAGGATCGGCATGCCGTAGATCGGGCTGTCCGGATTAGTGCGAGCCACCGGGTTGACCACGTCGTTGGCGCCGATTACCACCGCCACATCGGCGGTCTTGAACTCGTTATTGATCTCATCCAGGTCGTAGATGATGTCGTAGGGCACGCCGGCCTCGGCCAGCAGCACGTTCATGTGACCGGGCATGCGACCCGCCACCGGGTGGATGGCGAACTTCACTGCCACGCCTTTTTCCTGCAGCAGCTGGGTCAGTTCCCAGATCTTGTGCTGGGCCTGAGCCACAGCCATGCCGTAACCGGGCACGATGATCACCTTGCTGGAGAAGGCCATCATGACGCCCGCATCGGAGGCCTCGATGGACTTCATGGAACCGCTGACCTCTTCGGCCTCACCGCTGCCGCTGGAGCCGAACTGGCTGAACAACACGTTACTGATGGGCCGGTTCATGGCCTTGGCCATGAGCTGGGTCAGCAGGGTACCGGCGGCACCCACCACGATACCGGCAATCATCAGGGCTGGGTTGTCCAGCACCAGGCCCTTGAAGCCCACGGCCAGACCCGTCAGGGCGTTGTAGAGCGAGATCACCACGGGCATGTCCGCGCCACCGATGGGCAGGGTCATGAGCACGCCGAAGGCCAGGGACAGCACAAAGAACACCAGCAACACGTTGCCGCTGACGCCAGCACCGCTGAAGGCCAGGATCAGACCGCTGATCACGGTGATGGCGAACACGGCGAGGTTCACCCACTGCTGGCCGCCGAAGCGCATGGTCTTCTTTATCAGACCCTGGAGCTTGGCGTAGGCGATGAGCGAGCCGGAGAAGGCCACGGAGCCGATCAGCACACCCAGCACGGCGATGAATTGGATGATGAACGACATCTCGTACCTGTCGGCCTGCAGCAGGGCGATCAGGCCGATGCCGGCGGCGGCGCCACCGCCCATGCCGTTGTACAGGGCGATCATCTGCGGCATATCGGTCATGGGGACCTTCTTGCCGCTCCACCAGGCCAGGCCGCCACCGATACCGATACCAACGATGATAAGCAGGTAGTTGACCAGGCCGCTGACTTCCGGATGGACGAAGGTGACAACCGTGGCGATGACCATACCCACGCCGGCCCAGACGATACCGCGTCGGGCATTGACCGGTGAGGCCATCTGCTTGAGGCCGATGATGAACAGGACGGCCGCGGCGAAGTAGGCAAAGTTGATGATGACACTCATTTACTTGCCTCCCTTGCTGCTCTTGAACATCTCGAGCATGCGTTCGGTGACCACGTAACCACCCACGGCGTTACCGGCGCCCAGGATCACGGCCACAAAGCCGATCAGTTGCTCGAGCGGCGTCGTGGCATGGCCCAGGGCCACCATGGTGCCCACCAGCACGATGCCGTGGATGAAGTTGGAGCCGGACATGAGCGGCGTATGCAGGATCACCGGTACCTTGGAGATCACCTCGTAGCCGGTGAAGGCCGCCAGCATGAAGATATAAAGTGCAACGAAACCCTCGATCATGATTGATCTCCTTCCACCGCTTTGCGGGTCGCTTCGTGTTTGATCTCGCCGTCGTGGGTGAGACAGCTCTTGGCGATGATCTCGTCTTCCCAGTCGGGCGTGAACGCGCCCTCATTGATATGGGGCGTGAGGAAATTGAGCAGGTTCTTGGCATACATCTCACTGGCGTGCAGGGCCACCTGGGAGGGGATATTCAGGGGGCCGTGGATGATCACGCCGCCGTGCTCGATGGTCTCGCCGGGCTGGGTCAGCTCGCAGTTGCCACCACCCTCGGCGGCCAGATCCACAATCACCGCGCCGGGCTTCATGCCCTTGACCATGGACTCGGGGATGAGCTTGGGGGACGGGCGGCCAGGGATCGCTGCGGTGGTGATGAGCACGTCGCACTGGCTGATGAACTTGGCCAGGGCCTCCTGCTGCTGCTTTTTCTCTTCCTCGGTCAACTCGCGGGCGTAGCCGCCCTCGCCTTCCGCCTTCACGCCCAGGTCCAGGAACTTGGCACCCAGGGACTCCACCTGTTCCTTGGTGGCGGAACGCACGTCATAGGCCTCCACGACGGCGCCCAGGCGCCGCGCGGTGGCGATTGCCTGCAGGCCCGCCACGCCGGCACCGATGATCAACACCTTGGACGGACGAATGGTGCCGGCAGCGGTGGTGAGCATGGGGAAGAAGCGACAGGAGAGATCCGCGCCCATGATGGCGGCCTTGTAACCGCCGATGGCAGCCTGGGAAGACAGGGCATCCATGCTCTGGGCACGAGAGATGCGGGGAATGAGTTCCATGGCGAAGCTGGTGATCTTCTTGGCCTGCATGGCCTTCACCAGTTCGGGATGCTTGTGGGCGTGGAAAAAGCCGACGAGGGTAGCGCCATCCTTCATGCGCTCGACTTCCTCGACGCTGGGCGGGGACACCTTGACCATCAGGTCGGCCTCCGCGCTCAGGGCGGCAACGTCATCCACCAGGCGGGCATCGCCGTAGGCGGCATCGGGGAAATGGGCGGGATCACCGGCCCCCTTCTCCATCATCACTTCGACACCCAGCTTGGTCAGCTTGCTGACGACGCTGGGGTCCAGGGCAACCCGGCGCTCGCCGGGCGCGGTTTCTTTGAGCACGGCCAGTTTCATGGACATAAATTCACTCCGTCAGCCGGCGCGGGATCCGGGGTCGGGATGACCCTTTGCCGGACGCATGGCGGGAACAGGATATTTGTGGAATAAAAGCAACAGCGGGCAGATCCATGCGGATCCGTCCAAAAATGAGGAGTATGGTACCGGATTCTTCGCCCCGTTTGAATACGGCACTGGATTCCATCGGCGCGAAAAGGCACCTTCACAAAGGGCTTTACCTGTCATGGAGACGTAACGGCCTGATTATTGCTTTGCACACTGCTTCCGGATAAAGTCCTTTGGCAAGCAAACGCTCGCCGAGGGTGACCCGGTGTTCGAGTTGAACCAGCAGGTGCTGCGCACCGACGCTGCCGGCATGCCGCTGGAATGGATCAACTACCAGCAGGCCGTGCGGCTCTATCATGCCGAACAGGTGGCATACACCTGCGGCACACTCCTCTATTGCGTGCATGGCGGTACCAACGCCGCCTCCGGTCGTCAGAGCGTGGTGGAAGTCAATTCCATCATCGCCACCTACGGCAGCAACCGGGCCATCCACGCCGGTTACGTCCCGCCACTCAATAATCCTGCGCTGTTCAAGCGCGACGCCCATCTGTGTCTGTACTGCGGTCAGCACCACCCGCCGTATGAGCTGTCCCGGGACCACGTCACCCCCATCAGCCAGGATGGCGCCGATCACTGGCGCAACGTTGTCACCGCCTGCAAGCGCTGCAACAACCACAAGGCCGGGCGCACCCCCGAACAGGCCGGCATGCAGCTGCTGGCCGTGCCCTTCGTGCCCACCCACGCCGAATACATCTACCTCCAGGGCCGGCGCATCCTCGCCGACCAAATGGAATTCCTGCAGTCCCATTTCCCGCGATCCAGCCCCTTAAGGCGCCGCCAGCTGGTGTAGGAGGCCCGACTTCGGGCCACACTAGAGACCGTCCTCTCGCCAAGACGCGAAGGCGCAAAGAAAGCACTTTCAAATCGCCCTTCTTCGCGTCTTGGCGGCTTAGTTTTCGTAGGCCGGATAAGCGAAGCGCATCCGGCATTTCAATCGCGCCCCAAACTCACCCAAGGCCATCTGAAGTGGGAAGGGCGAGGTCAACGGCTTTTCTTCCCACTTCACAATTCACCCTTCGTACTTCCATTCCCCCTTCGCCCTTCATTTGTATGTATCCTTCCGAATATCCCCCAAACCCCGATATTCCCTATGCGCTACGACGGTGAATCCGACTACCACCACGGCAGCCCCGAAACCCTGGGCGTGCTGGTCACCAACCTGGGCACCCCGGATGCCCCGACACCCAAGGCCCTGCGTCGTTACCTCAAGGAATTCCTCTGGGACCCCCGGGTGGTGGAGATCCCGAGGCCCATCTGGTGGCTGATCCTCAACGGCATCATCCTCAACCTGCGCCCCAAGCGCAGCGCCAAACTGTATCAACACGTGTGGACAGAGGAGGGTTCGCCCCTGCTGGCCATCGGGCGCCGACAGGCAGACGGCCTCGCCACCCGCCTGGCCGGGCGCCTGCCGGGCCCGGTCAAGGTGGAATTGGCCATGCGCTATGGCCAGCCCTCCATTGACAGCGGCCTCATGCGCCTGCGGGAGGCCGGCGCCCGGCGCATCCTGGTGCTGCCCCTCTACCCCCAGTATTCCGGCTCCACCGGTGGTTCCACCTTCGACCGGGTCTCCCAGGTCCTGGGCCGCTGGCGCTGGGTGCCCGGTCTGCGCTTCGTGAGCGACTACCACAATGATCCCGGCTACCTGGACGCCCTGGCCGCCAGCGTGCGCGCCTACTGGGAGCAGAACGGCCGGGGCGAGAAACTGCTCATGTCCTTCCACGGCGTGCCCAAGCGCTACCTGCTGGCCGGCGACCCCTATCACTGCCAGTGCCACGTCACCGGCCGCATGCTGGCCGAGCGCCTGGGGCTCCAGGAGGGCGAGTGGATGGTGACCTTCCAGTCCCGCTTCGGCAAGGCGGAGTGGCTCAAGCCCTACACGGACATGACCGTCAAGGCCCTGGGTGAGGAGAAACTGGGCCGACTGGACGTGGTCTGCCCCGGCTTCTCCGCCGACTGCCTGGAGACCATCGAGGAGATCGCCGGCGAGAACCGGGAGATCTTCGAGGAGGCCGGCGGCGGCGAGTTCCACTACATCCCGGCACTCAACGACAACCCGGATCACCTGGACGCCCTGGCGGACCTGGTGGCGCGCAACGTCCAGGGCTGGCCCGAGGCGGACGGGGCCTACGACGCCGAAACCTGGACAGCCGAGGCCGAAGCCAGCCGCGCCCGGGCCCTGGCCATGGGGGCGAAGGATTAAACCCTGTCCTCTCACAGAGGCGCAGATGAAACGCCGGATGCGCTTTGCTTATCCGGCCTACGACTCAAGACAAGGCCCGGCCTCTCGCCAAGGCGCAGTCATGTAGGCCGGATAAGGCGCAGCCGCATCCGGCAGTAGCTGCGTAGATTGGGGTGAGCAACGCGAACGCCGGCAGCCTTTTGTGGTCTTTCCTCTGTGACCTCCGTGCCCTCTGTGGCTAAAAACGCCTTTCGAGACACCCCACCATGCACATCGGCGCCCTGATCATCGGTGATGAGATCCTCTCCGGGAAACGTCGCGACAAGCACCAGGCCTTCCTTACCGGGGCTCTGGCCCAGCGGGGCATGGAGCTGGCCTGGGTGCGCATCGTGGGCGACGACCCGGAACTGCTAAGCCGCAGTTTTCGCGAAACCCTCACCGGGAACGACCTGGTGTTCTCCTTCGGCGGCATCGGCGCCACCCCCGACGACCGCACCCGCCAGTGCCTGGCCGCGGCCGCCGGGATGGAGATCACCCGCCACCCGGAGGCGGTGGCCATCCTGGAGACGCGCTTCGGGCCCGATGCCTACCCCAACCGCATTCGCATGGCGGAGCTGCCCCAGGGTAGCCGCCTGATCCCCAACCCGGTCAACCAGGTCCCCGGCTTCAGCCTGGGCCATCACCACTGCGTGCCTGGCTTCCCCAACATGGCCTGGCCCATGGTGGAATGGGTTCTGGACACCCTCTATCCCCAACGGCAGGGCCAGGTGCCGCGCATTGAGCGCCTCTGGCAGCTCAAGGGCGCCCATGAGAGCGAGCTGATCCCCATGATGGAGGATCTGCTGACCCGCTTCCCTGGGGTACGCCTCTCCAGCCTGCCCAGCACCACCCGGCGCCAGGAGATCGAACTGGGTCTGTCCGGCACCGAGGAGCCCGTGGAGGCCGCAGCCCGCTGGCTGGAGGCGTTCCTCGAGGCACAGGGTGTGGCCTGGGAGCCCCGCGAACACTCGGGTACCGATGAATTGCCGTAGGCTGGATAAGGAAAGCCGCATCCGGCTTTGTGAGGAAACCCCATACTCTCGCCAAGGCGCAAAGGCACGAAGAAACCACATTCAATGCTGCCTTCCTTGGCGCCTTGGCGGCTTCGCGAGAGACGGGGTTTTTATCAGTGGGGCCTGGGGGGGGGAGGGGACGCCGGATGCGCTGCGCTTATCCGGCCTACGTATACTTGAAGCCCGCCGGACGCCCCGGCACACTGCCCGCCACTTGAACAGACAGAGTACCGCACCATGAGCCACGAGATCCCCGACAATCAGGGCCCCGACCGCAGCCTCAAAGCGGAACGCCTGGCCTGGGCCGGCTTCATGGTGTTCCTGGTGGTGGTGCTGTTCATCTACATGCTGCGCGGCGCCGGCCTGGAGAAGGACGTGGCCGCCGCCAACGAGGAAAACCTGCGCTTGCAAATCCACCTGTCCCGTTACTTGGACCGGGAGGTTCAGGTGCGCGCCGACGTGGGCCTGAGCAACGCCCAGGTGCGCCACCTGCAGCGCCTGGGCCTGCCCAACCCCGCCGAGCGGCTTCGGGAAGACCTGCGGGCTCAGCCGCAGCTGATCCCCCACGCGCCTGTGCTGGGGGGCACGATGCACTTTCTCCCCGACGGCATCCAGGTGCTCAACGACCGCTGGGTGCTGGCCATCTTCGAAGACGGCCACATCCGGGGGCAGATGCTGCTCCAGTACGAGGTGGCCTATGGGAATGTCACCTGGCAGGTGGTGGACTCTTATCTCGAGTGAAACTCGAGAAGTATGAAGGTGGAAGGATGAATGAAACCCTTAGATTCAACCTTCATCCTTCAACCTTCATCCTTTTGAATCCCCGTCTCAACCCGCTAGAATTGCCCCTTTAGGCAATCCACCCACCTTCCCCCGGACCCCCCACCTTGAAAGACCAGCTCCAGGCGCTCATCCAACAGGCCATCGACACCCTCCGCCAGGACGGCACCCTGCCCACCGACGCCGCCGTGGACGTGCAGGTGACCCGCACCAAGGACAAGGCCCATGGCGACTTCGCCACCAACGTGGCCCTGCAGCTGGCCAAGCCTGCACGCAAGAAGCCACGCGACGTGGCCGAGGCCATCGTCGCCCGCCTGCCGACCTCCGGTCTGGTGGCACGCACCGAGATCGCCGGGCCCGGCTTCATCAACCTGTTCCTGGGTGAGCAGGCCAGGCTCTCCGTGATTGCCGCCATCCGCGAGCAGGGCGATGGCTACGGCCGCAGCACCCTAGGCGGCGGTAAGCGCGTGCAGGTGGAGTTCGTATCCGCCAACCCCACCGGCCCACTGCACGTGGGCCACGGGCGTGGCGCCGCTTACGGCGCGGCGGTAGCGGACCTGTTGGAGGCGGTGGGCTTTGAGGTGCACCGGGAGTACTACGTCAACGACGCCGGACGGCAGATGGACATCCTGGGCACCAGCGTATGGCTGCGCTACCTGGAACTGGCGGGCGTGGAATTGGCGTTTCCCACCAACGCCTACCGGGGCGACTATGTCTATGACATCGCTGCCACCCTGCATCGGGAGCACGGCGACAACTACAAGCGTGAGGCAACCGAGATCCTCGATGGCCTGCCCCCGGACGAACCGGACGGCGGTGACAAGGAGATCTACATCGACGCCATGATCGCCCGGGCCCGGGAACTGCTCGGCGACAACCACTATCGCTTCGTGTTCGAGCTGGGCCTGAACGTGATCCTGGACGACATCCGGGACGACCTGGCCGAGTTCGGCGTCACCTACGACACCTGGTATTCGGAACGCTCGCTCAACGACAAGGGCGCCGTGAACATGGCCCTGGAACGCCTGCGCGAGGCCGGGTACCTGTACGAGAAGGACGGCGCCCTGTGGTTTCGTTCCACGGACTTTGGCGACGAGAAGGATCGCGTGGTGCAGCGGGACAACGGTCAGACCACCTACTTCGCCTCGGACATCGCCTACCACATGGACAAGCTGGAGCGGGGCTACGACCGGGTCATCGACGTCTGGGGCGCGGATCACCACGGCTATGTGCCCCGGGTGAAGGCGGCACTCAAGGCCCTGGGCGAGGACGAGTCCCGCATGGACGTGCTGCTGGTGCAGTTCGCCATCCTCTACCGGGGCGGTGAACGGATGCAGATGTCCACCCGCTCCGGCTCCTTCGTCACCCTGCGCGAACTGCGCGATGAGGTGGGCAAGGACGCGGCACGTTTCTTCTACGTCATGCGCCGCTGCGAGCAGCACCTGGACTTCGACCTGGACCTGGCCAAGTCCCAGTCCTCGGACAATCCGGTGTACTACATCCAGTACGCCCACGCCCGGGTGTGCAGCGTGCTGCGCCAGATGGAGGCCAAGGGTTTCAGGCACGACCCCGCCAACGGCGAGGCGAATCTGGCCCTGCTCACCGAGGACCATGAACAGGCCCTGCTGGCGACACTGGCCCGCTTCCCAGAGGTCATCGAGGCCGCCGCCCAGGTGGAGGAGCCGCACCAGATCGCCAACTACCTGCGGGAACTGGCCAACGATTTTCACACCTACTACAACGCCCACCAGTTCCTGGTGGACGAGCCGGCCATCCGTGATGCACGCCTGAGCCTGATCCTGGCCGTGCGCCAGGTGGTCGCCAACGGCCTGAGGCTGCTGGGCGTTTCCGCACCCCAGGAGATGTAATGGCGGCCAGAGACTACAAGCACTCCACCAACCGCGGTCGCAAGAAGAAAAGCAGCGGCCTGCCCGGCTGGGTCTGGGGGGTAGCGGGGCTGACCATCGGCCTGTTCGCCGCGTTGCTGATTTACCTGGACGGGCGCGAAGGCGCGCCATCCGAGGCCCGAGTGATCAGTGCGCCCGCCCCCGCCCAGCGGGAGGCCCGCGACGTGCGCCGCCAGCAGGCTGAGGAAGTCCCGGCCCCGCCCAAGCCCCGCTTCGATTTCTACACCATGCTCCCGGAACTGGAAGTGGTGGTCCCCGAACCGGAGACCCGCCCCAGCCGTCCCGGCGAACCCGCTCCCGCACCCAAACAGGTGGAGGAGCCCGGCATCTACATGCTCCAGGCCGGATCCTTCCGCCAGTACCAGGAGGCCGACCGCATGAAGGCCAGCCTGGCCCTGCTGGGCGTGCAGGCGGACATTCAGAAGGTCCAGGTCAATTCCGACACCTGGCACCGGGTACGGGTGGGCCCCTTTCGGGACACCGCCGAGCTGAACAAGGTGCGCGAGCGCCTGCACGGCAATCAGATACAGACCTTGCTCATGAAGCTGCCGGAATCTGGCTGATCGCGCAGGCGCGGCAACCCCGGTCGCGGACAGATCATGGACAGGACGTAGGCCGGATAAGCGAAGCGCATCCGGCATTTTGCCTCTTACCCAAAACCGCCGGATGCGCTTCGCTTATCCGGCCTACACACCACTAGAATCAAGTGATAAGGGAAACCACCCCCCTCCCCGGTCCTCTCCCCGAGGTCGAGGGGCAAGCAATGAAACCCCCTCTCCCGCACCGCGGGGGAGGGCCGGGGAGAGGGCCTCCCACTTTCTTGGTGGACGATCATGAGCACAGCCCATACCCGACGGATCAAGACGCTGATCCACACCCTTGCCCGAGACTTTGAGGAGACCGCAGGCAGCACCGGCATCTCCAGGCTTGACCCGCGTATCGAGGCGGCCATGGGCAAAGTGCCCCGGGACCGGTTCGTGCCTGAACGCAGCCTGGACATGGCCTGGGAGAATACGGCCCTCTCCATCGGCTTCGGACAGACCATCTCCCAGCCCTTCGTGGTCGCCCTGATGACCCAGCTCCTGGAACTCACCCAGGAAAGCCGGGTGCTGGAGATCGGCACCGGTTCCGGCTACCAGGCGGCCCTGCTGGGGGAATTGGCCGGGGAGGTCTACAGCATCGAGGTGGTGCCTGAACTGGCGGAAGAGGCGAAAACGCGACTGGATGAGATGGGCTACGAGAACGTCCATGTGCGTGCCGGCAACGGCCGACTGGGCTGGCCCGAGGCGGCGCCCTTCGACGGGGTAATCGTCACTGCCGCCGCCGAAGAGATCCCCCCGGGGCTGGTGGAACAACTGCGCCCCGGCGGGCGCATGGTGATCCCCGTAAACACCGGCTGGTACGGGCAGGAGCTGACCCTGGGCATCAAAGGCGAGGACGGGGGGCTTCAGACCCGCGGCATCCTGGCGGTGGTGTTCGTGCCGCTGGTGGGGAAGTCCGATGCCCCGTAGGTTGGACAGAGCGAAGCGAAGTCCGGGAAGCCAGACTGCAAAAAACCCCCTCTCGCAAAGGCGCTGAGAATTCATTCTTCAGTAGCGCCTTTGCGAGAGAATCGCTTAGGGGGTTTTAGCGCGCAACAGAGAGGTTTGCAAAGCTCCCCCGGCCCTCCGGGCGAACAGACCGTAGCAGGCCTAGGACTGGTTCGTATCCAGGTAGGCCTTCAGCCCACCGGCAATGGACACAGCATTCGTGTAACCCATGCGCTGCAGGGTATCAGCGGCCAGGCCACCTCGATTACCGCCGGCGCAATAGCAGACAATGGGCGCGTCCTTGTCCGCAACCACCTCACCGATACGCATCTCCAGCGTCCCGCGGCTGACGTTCATGGCCCCCTCCATGTGCCCCTGCTCGTACTCCTCGCGGTCGCGCACGTCGATCACCACGGCACCGGCCTCACGCCGGGCATCCACCTGGGCGGGGTCGAGTTCCTGGATGCGTGAACGCGCCTCGTTGGCAAGGCGCAGGAATTCTTCGGAATGTTTCATGGTTTCTCTAGGGCACCTCTAAATATTCATGAGTACGCATCTTGGACACTCAAATAATTAGAGGTGCCCTTTATTTTGATCTCTGGGTGGGTTGTATGTGACTTGGATGTATTTTAAAGGTTCCGGTCCATCTCTGCAGCCCGATACTACATGCAGTATCCTGTCCATCCAAAGACATCCTGTTCATCCTGTCCACTCCGCCCTTGATCTCCATCGACACCCTGTCCGCCCAGATCCCCGAATGCCTGTCCCGGGATCGCGATGCCCTGGCGCGGGATCTTGCGCGTCTGCAAAGGCGCATTTCCTCGGGTAAACCTGCGGATCGCATGGCCGCCGGGATCGAGCAACGCATCACCGCCTCCCGCGAAGCCCGGGAGGCGCGCCGGGCCTCTTTGCCCAAACCCCGCTTCCCGGAAGACCTGCCGGTCTCGGAACACCGGGACGAGATCGCAAAGCTGATCGAGAATCATCCGGTGGTAGTGATCTGCGGCGAGACCGGTTCCGGGAAGACCACCCAGCTGCCCAAGATCTGCTTAGGCCTTGGCCGGGGCGTAGACGGGCTCATCGGCCACACCCAGCCCCGGCGTATCGCGGCGCGCTCGGTGGCGGCGCGCATCGCCGAGGAGCTCGACACGCGCATCGGTGAGACCGTGGGCTTCAAGGTGCGTTTCTCGGACCACACCCGGTCCGAGGGCTTCATCAAACTTATGACCGACGGCATCCTGCTGGCGGAGCTGCGCAGCGACCCGGACCTACGCACCTATGACACGCTGATCATCGATGAGGCCCACGAGCGCAGCCTCAACATCGATTTCCTGCTGGGCTATCTCCAGGGCCTCATGGGCCGGCGCCCGGACCTCAAGCTGATCATCACCTCTGCCACCCTGGATCCGGAGCGTATCGCGGCGCACTTCCATGATGCGCCCGTGTACCAGGTGCCCGGGCGCACCTACCCGGTGGAGACCCGCTATCGGCCGGTGCAGGATGATGATTCGGATTCCGAGCGCGACCTGAACACGGCCATTGCCGAGGCCGTGGATGAACTCTCCACCGAGGGGCCCGGCGACATCCTGGTCTTCCTGCCCGGGGAGCGGGAGATACGCGAGGCGGCGGAGACCCTGCGCAAGCATCACCCCAGGCACACGGAGATCCTGCCCCTGTACGCACGGCTGTCCGCCGCCGATCAGAACAAGGTCTTCGCCGGACATACCGGCCGGCGGGTGGTGCTGGCCACCAACGTGGCGGAAACGGCACTCACCGTGCCGGGCATCCGTTACGTGATCGATTCCGGGCTGGCGCGCATCGCCCGTTACGGCTGGCGATCGCGGATACAACGCCTGTCCCTGGAACCGATCTCCCAGGCATCGGCCAATCAGCGGGCCGGGCGTTGCGGGCGCCTGGGGCCCGGCATCTGCATCCGCTTGTATGCGGAGGACGACTTCGCCCTGCGGCCCGAATTTACCGACCCGGAGATCCTGCGCTCCAACCTGGCGTCGGTGATCCTGCAAATGGCCAACCTTAAACTGGGCGACCCGGAACGATTCCCCTTCGTGGATCCTCCGGACAGCCGACTGGTGCGCGACGGATTCAAACTGCTGGAAGAATTGGGCGCGGTGGACCCGCGCGGGCGCATCACCGACACGGGTCACAAGCTCGCCCGCCTGCCCCTGGACCCGCGCATGGGTGCCATGCTGTTGGCCGCCGGACGGGAAGCGGCGGTGGTTGAGGTCACGCGCATCGTCTCCTTCCTGGCCATCCAAGACCCGCGGGAGCGACCCGCCGAGAAACGCCAGGCAGCGGACGAGGCCCATGCCCATTACCGGGAGGCGGGTTCCGATTTTCTGGGTTGGCTGAAACTCTGGGACGACTGGCGCGAACAGCAAAGGCATCTCACCAAGGCCAAGCTGCGCGCCTGGTGCCGGGAACGCTTTCTCTCCTTCATGCGCATGCGCGAGTGGCAGGACCTGCACGGGCAACTGCGTCAGGCCCTGGGCGAGCTGGACCTCAAGGAAAACCAGCAGCCGGCGGAACCGGACGCCATTCACCGCGCCCTGCTCACGGGCCTGGTCAGCCAGGTGGGTCTCAAGACCGAACGGGGCGATTACCTGGGCGCGCGCAACCGGCGCTTTCACATCCATCCGGCCTCGGGACTTTTCAAGAAGACCCCCACCTGGATCATGGCCGCCGAGATCGCCGAGACCACCAAGGTCTACGCCCGGGAATGCGCCGCCATCCGCCCCGAATGGCTGGAGACGGTGGCGCCCCATCTGCTCAAACATCAGTACTTCGAACCCCATTTCGAGGAACGCCGCGGCACGGTGGCGGCCTTTGATCACGTCACCCTGTACGGTCTGACGGTCAATGCGAAACGACGGGTGAACTACGGTCGCATCGATCCCGCCGACGCCCGGCGGGTGTTCATCCGCGAAGGTCTGGTGGCAGGCCGGCTGCGAAGCAAGGCGGCAGCCCTTGAACACAACCGCACCCTGATCCGCGACATCGAGGACATGGAGGCCCGGGGGCGACGTCGGGACCTGTTGGCCGATGAACAGGTGCTCTACGATTTCTACGAGACACGCATCCCCGCCGAGGTCCACGACGGTGCGCGCTTTGAGCGCTGGCGCAAGCAGGCGGAGCGGGAAGCCCCGGACATTCTGAAGCTCACCCGCGAGGCCCTGCTTCAACAGGAAGTCGCAGAGGTGGGGCCCGAACGATTCCCCGACGTGTTTGAGACCGGCGGCATCCGGCTGCCCCTGGGCTATCGTTTCGAACCCGGCACCGGGGACGACGGCGTCACCCTCACCGTGCCCCTGGCCGCCCTCAACGGCCTCGATGCCCATGTGGGCGACTGGCTGGTGCCAGGCCTGCTGGAGGAAAAGATCACCGCCCTGATCAAGAGCCTGCCCAAGGGACTGCGCCGAAATTTCGTCCCCGCGCCCGATTTCGCCCGGGCCTGCCTGGGACGCCTGGGCAGACAGGAGGGGCCACTGACCCACGCCATTGCCCGGGTGCTGCGGGAGATCACCGGCACCGAGATCCCGAGCGATGCCTGGCGGCCACAGATCCTGGAACCCCACCTGCTGCTGCGCTACCGGGTGGTCGACCCCGGAGGCAAGGAGCTGGCCAGTGGACGCGACCTCGAGGAGATCAGGGAGCGGCTGTCCGGTCGCGCCCGGGAGAGCTTCGATGCCCAGCGTCCCCAGGGATTTGAACGGGAGGCCTTGAGCGACTGGGTGTTCGGCGATCTGCCGGAGCATGTGGAATTCGAACAGAAGGGCGCGCGACTTCGGGGCTATCCGGCCCTTGTGGACCGCGGCGAACACGTGGACCTGATCCTGGCGGACAACCCCGCCAAGGCACGGCGCATTCACCGCGCCGGTCTGCGGCGCCTGTTCATGCTGCGCGCCAGGGAACCGGTGAAATACCTTTACCGCAACCTGCCGGACATCCAGCGCCTGTGCCTGCAATACAACCCGGTGGACCGCTGCGACGCCCTCAAGGACGACCTGGTGTTCGCCGGCGCCGAGCGCGTGTTCCTGTCCGATCCCCGGCCCCGGGATCGCGAGGCCTTCGAGGCGCGCCTTGAGGCGGGTCGTGGTGAACTGGTGGGCGAGGCCCAGGCCCTGTGCGTGCTGGCCACACAGATCCTTGAACCCTTCCAGAAGATCCGCGCCCGGCTCAAGGGCAGCCTACCCCTTTCATGGATCGAGGCGGCAGCCGACATCCGCGATCAGCTGGATCACCTCATCCACCCCCACTTCCTGCTGGACACCCCCCGTCACTGGCTGGAGCAGTACCCCCGTTATCTGGCCGCCATCGGCAAACGCCTGGACCGACTCGACCAGGCCCCGGACAAGGACCGGCGCATGCGGGTGGACGTTGAACCCCTGTGGGATGACTGCAAGGCGCGACTCGCGGCTGCCGACGATGCCCCTTCCGAGGCACTCATCCACTACCGCTGGCTCATCGAGGAACTGCGCGTAGGCCTGTTCGCCCAGGAACTTGGCACCATCGAGAAGGCCTCGGTGAAGCGGGTGGAAGAGGCGCGCAAGGCGCTGGAGAAGGGGTGACATCGCTTGCCGGATGCGCTGCGCTTATCCGGCCTACGCTGTTTTCCGCCCGTCTGGATAACCCACACTTTTTACATCATTGAAGGCGCGGGGTAATCGTCCTATAGATTCACGAGTGCCACTGCGGCACCCCTCAGCCATCGACACGGAGCCCATCATGAAACTCTCAACCCTCTGTCTCGGCCTGGTCCTGACCCTCGCCAGCGCCACCACCTTCGCCATGCACTGCCCAGCGGACATGCGCAAGATCGACGCCGCCATGGCCGACAATCCATCCCTCACCGCCGAGCAAAAGGCCGACGTGCAGCGCTATCGGGCCGAAGGCGAGGCCCTGCACAAGGCTGGCAAGCACCAGGAATCCGTGGACACCCTGGCCAAGGCCATGAAGATCCTCGGTCTCTGACCGCATCGGTCACGGGCAAAGCGCTCCCCGTGAACCACGACACCCTGCGCCAGCCGGCACCGGCTGGCGCAGGGTTCTGATCATGGTTCATCATAGTGGCGATGGACCCCTGGCTCAAACTCCTCCACGAAACCCTGAACATCGCCCACGACGCAGCCCCCTGGCTGCTGCTGGGCCTGCTGGCCGCAGGCCTGGTGAAGGCACTCATTCCCGAGACGCGAATGCAACGCTGGCTGGGCGGGCAAGGCCTGGCGGCTGTCTCCCGCGCTGCGGTCATCGGCGCACCTCTACCCCTGTGTTCCTGCGGCGCGATCCCCACTGCGCTGGCCCTGCACCGCGGCGGCGCGGGACGCGGCCCTACCACGGCATTCCTGATCGGCACACCAGGTATCGGGGTGGACTCCCTGGCCATCACCTATGCCCTGCTGGGTCCATTCATGGCCATCAGCCGCGCCCTGGGTGCCGTGGTCACGGCCATTGCCACGGGCATGCTGGTAGGCGGCAGTCGCTCCGCTACGGCTTCGCCCATCGCTGAGAATAGCGACAGCTGCTGTGCGAGCACCTGCGCCTCGACACCCGACGCACCGACGCGGACCATGCCCCTGCACACACGCCTCGCCGGTGGCCTGCGCTATGCCTTCAGCGATGTGCTGGACGATATTGGCCCGTGGTTGCTGGCAGGGCTGCTGATCGCGGGCGTGATCATCAGCCTCGTGCCACCCGAGGCCCTGGCCGAATACGGCAGCGGTTTCGCAATTATGCTGATCATGGCGATGGTGGGCATTCCCATGTACATCTGCGCCACGGCAGCGACCCCCATCGCCGTGGCCCTGATCCTCTCCGGCGTGTCTCCAGGCGCCGCACTGGTGTTCCTGCTGGCGGGCCCTATCACCAGCATGGCCACACTCGGCATCCTGCGCAGAGAGATGGGTAACAACGCGCTGATACGCTACCTGGCGGGGATCATCGCAAGTGCCGTCGCACTGGGGCTCCTGCTCGATGTCGTTCTGAGTCACTTTGACATCGACGTGGTCACGCAGATGGGCGTGGCCCGCGACCTGCTACCCCACTGGCTCCAGTGGGTTGCCCTCGTCCTGCTGGTGACGCTGTCTGTGCGGCCTCTGCGCAAGGTCTTTTTGAAACCTTGACCTGCCATGGGCTGCGGCCATCGGTGGCGCCACGTCAGCACCGGGATTCGGGAAGGCGTAAAATCACTGCATCTCAACTCACCCCAGGTAACACGCCATGAGCCAGAAAAACGCAGACGACCTCCGCCAGCACGTGCGCGAGAGCTACGCCAAGGTCGCCGAAGTCAGCAACGCTGAAGGCGCTTGCGGCGAGGCCGCCAGTTGCTGTGGCGTCTCCGATGACGTCGCCATCAACACACTGATCTCCACCCGCCTTGGCTACTCCACGCAGGACCTGGCCGCCGTTCCACAAGGGGCCGACATGGGCCTGGGCTGCGGCAATCCCCGGGCCATCGCCGGCCTCAGGCCCGGCGAGGTGGTGGTGGACCTGGGCAGCGGCGGCGGTTTCGACTGCTTCCTGGCTTCCCCAGAAGTCGGGGAACAGGGACTGGTCATTGGCGTAGACATGACCCCGGCTATGATCAGCAAGGCCCGCGCCAACGCGGACAAGGGAGGCTTCAGCAACGTCGAATTCCGCCTCGGAGAGATCGAGCACCTGCCTGTGGCGGACAACAGCGCCGACGTGATCATCTCCAATTGTGTCATTAACCTCTCGCCCAACAAGCCCCAGGTCTTCCACGAGGCCTTTCGCATTCTCAAGCCCGGCGGCCGCCTGGCCATCTCGGATGTGGTGGCCGGCACCGAGTTGCCCGAGGAGATGAAAAACGATCCGGCGCTGCACGCAGGCTGCATCGCCGGCGCGGCGCTGCTCCCGGAACTGGAGTCGATGCTCCAGGCCGCCGGCTTCATCGGGATCCGCATCATCCCCAAGGACGAGTCACGGGATTTCATCCGGGACTGGGCGCCCGGGCGGGGTGTGGAGGATTACGTGCTGTCCGCTCACATCGAAGCCACCAAGCCCACGAACGAACCGTGATGCACATCACTTCAGGGCCTGTGAGACCCCCGCCACCAGATCCGCGTCCGTGAGCGAGTGGTCCAGACGGCGCTTGACCCCGTGATCAGGACAAGGCTGCATGGGGTGCTCGCTTCACGGTGACGACCGCTGGCAAGCACCCTAGCACCTGTAGATGACAGCCCGATGAGTACCAGACCGCACTCAATCGGCTCAGTACTCCAGCTCGAAACGTTCCAGCTCTTCCTTGCTGATCTCTCCCGGGCACTTCATGGTCCAGGCCTCGTCGCCACCCACCCAGGCCTTGAACAGGGCCAGGTTTTTCTGGCGCTCTTCCTCGCTGGCCCCAGGTACTCGTACATGTTCCCGGGCTTGCCGCTGGCGGTGCTGCCGTCGTCCAGGCGGCGCATCAGGGCACCGGTGTCCGGCCAGGCAACCTAGAAGATCAGGTCAGCGTAGCTATCCATGCGCGGGCCCTTAAGTTCACGCATATAGCGATCCTTGTCTTCTTCGAAGTCACCCAGGTATGGGGAGGCGGCGCCATGACGGGCCACGCAGGTGTTCTCCGAGAGGGCGGATGTGTTCCCGATAGGTGACCTCGTCCTTGGAATCGCGCCCAAACAAGCGGCGCGGTCGCCTGGCTCAGAGCGAGGGTGGTAAGCAGTGTGCGAAAGTGGGACATGCATTTCTCCTTGTGCATCGGTAGCGGCGGGTTCAGTGAACCTAAGATAGGAAGCAACCGCCCGGGGAAATTCGGGATTGGACACAAATCCTGATCGTGCACACGCCGTCTCCACAAGGCCTGTCGGTGTTTGTGCCGATCAGGCTGTGCGTACAATGCATAACTATTCTTCAAGCATCCGGAGTCACTCCATGAGCGCATTTCAACTTCCTATAGCCGTGGACAACCGCGAGAAGGGCCGCATCATCAAGCGCCTGGAAGGGCTGGAGGGTGTCAGCCTGGAATTCGTGGACATGGACCTGGGGGACTATCTGCTGCCCGGGGATCTCATCATCGAGCGAAAATCCGCAACGGACCTGATCCTGAGCGTGGTGGACCAGAGTCTGTGGGACAAGGTCGCCAAGCTGAAAAGCCAGCACGAGCGCGTCGTCTATATCGTCGAGGGTGACCTCTACAGCGCCCGCTTCCATCAGCAGGCCCTGGACATCCACCGGGCGCTGGCCATGATGGTGGTCGGCCACGGCGTCTCGATCCTGCCCAGCCCCGATGCCGACAACAGCGGCATGCTCATCTACCTGCTGGGGATGGCCTCCGCCCAGGGGGCTGCGGGGGCTGAACGTGCGGGCAAACCCGCCATACGCCGCGATGCGCAACTCTACCTGCTGGGCAGCCTGCCGGGTGTGGACGCGGACCGCGCCGAGGCCCTGCTCAGACACTTCGGCAATGCTCGAAATGTCTTCAGTGCCGATGCGACGGCCCTGGCCCGGGTGGACGGCATCGAGGCCAACGTGGCCGAACGTATCGCCGAAGTCCTGGATCATGGCAACTAGGAGCCTGTCGGACTTAGGTGCCCGTAGCGAGCCGAGTGGGAGAGCGAGGCCATTTTTTCGATCGTTTGAGGAGAATAGTCATTGCTATTTGACGAAAAGGATCGGGAAAATGGACCGCTATAGCACCGACGCAGTAGGAGCAGCCTAAGTCCGACAGGCTCCTAGGCACAGGGATTCCGCGCTGGCTTTCGGGCGGGGCATCGCATAACCTCTGGATCATATAGGCCTTTCAGCACACACAAGACGCCCCGTCGAAACCCCGAACCGGGATACCCGATAGATGGCCAGTTCGATTTCAACAGCCACTCAGCACCCACCGTCGGGCATCACCTTCCACCCATTTCCCCTTAGCCATTTCCAGATAACCACTCAGAGCGGGCTTGCCTTGTGAACGGCTGGGTCGAGACGTACTTGGGTCTGATCTACCAGGTCTACGGCCTGTCCTTCTTCGTCCTCGGTGTCGTGGCCCTGCTCCTGCCCCGCCAGGACACCAGCCTGCGCTTTGCCCGCCACCTGGGCTGGCTGGGGGCCTTCGGCATACTGCACGGCATCCTGGAGTTCGTGCAATGGGCGCGGCTTCATGGAGACAGCCCCGGGCTGGACATGACCGGCCAGCTGCTGCTGACCGCCTCCTTCATCCCCCTGCTGGAATTCGGCCGCCGCTGCTTGGCGGACATCCGCTCCACACCTTGGCTCGATCCCCGACTTGTGCACGGGGCGGCCGCCCTCGGCGTACTGGTCCTGGCCCTGCTGGCCGAAAGCAGGCTCGCGGGCATGGTCACCGGGGCCCGCTACTTCATCGGCGTACCCGGCGCCCTTCTCACCGGCCTCGCCCTGCTCGCCACCCGCAACAGCTTTCCCCGTCGCTTCGACGTGAGCGCCGGGATGCGCGCCGTCCCGATCTGGATCGCCACCCTGGGCGGCGCCTTCCTGGTCTACGGCCTGCTGACGCCATTCCTTTCCAGCGTGCCGGCGGGTCTGCCCCAGTGGCTGCCCACACAGTGGGACTTCCTCGCCACCAGCGGCTTCCCTGTGCAGCTGACACGCACCCTGTGCGCCCTGGCCGCCGGCATCGCACTGATCGTCCTGGTGCGCCAGGCCAGCGAAAGCAGCAGCGATGACCTGCTAAAGGTTCTCGGCACCATTGATGGCTTTGTATACCGCTGCAGAAATGATCAGGACTGGTCCCTGGTCTACCTGGCCGGCAACGTGGAAGAACTGAGTGGTTACCGCCCCGAGGATTTCCTCAATCCCGAGGTGGTGACCATGGCCTCCTGGTTCCACCCCGAGGACAGAGAACGGGTCTGGCGCGAGGTCCAGGTGGCCCTCACCTCCCGCAGCCCGTACACACTGTCATTTCGCATCATTGCGCGGGACGGCACGCAGCGCTGGGTCCAGGAACGGGGCCAGGGCATCTACGATGAACGGGGGCGTCTGCTCTATCTGCAGGGCCATATCAGTGACGCCAGCAAGCTGGTGGCCATTAATGAAACCCTGCTCCAGGAACGTGCCGCGCTGGAAGGCTTCCAACGCACCCTGGACATGACCCAGGATGCGGTGTTCATATTCGATGCCGAGACCCTGGAATTCACCTATGTCAACCAGGGCGCTGCGACTCAAATGGGCTACAGCCACGAGGAACTGCTGACCCTGCATCCCTACGACATCAAGCCCCAGTTTTCAGAGGCCCGCTTCCGCAAAATGATCGAGCCCCTGCACAAGGGTGAGCGTGATCGACTCGTGTTCGAGACCCTGCATCGCGCGCGCGACGACCATGACATTCAAGTTGAGGTGTCACTGCAGTACGTCACGCTCCCTGGCGAGCCGCCCCGCTATGTGGCCATCACCCGGGACATCACCCTGCGCAAGGAACAGGAGGCGACGCTGATACGGGCATTGGGTAATCTGCAGGCCTCAGAGCGCCGCCAGGCGGAACTACTGAACATCACCCGGCGCGAACAAAGCCGCATGGCGGCCCTGCTCTCGGGCATGAGCATCGGCATCCTGTTCGAGGACTGCGACGGCCTGGTGGAGTACGTCAACCCCGCCTTCAGGCGCATGTGGGCCATCGCCGAGCCGCTGGAGCTCAACGGGCGCCCCAGCCGGGACGTGCTGGAGCATTCCACCCACCGCTTCGCCCGCCCGGATCACGCCTCCAAACACGTCCTGCACGTGCTGGACACCCACGAAATCAGCGAGCGCTTCGAGCTGGACCTCTACGATGGGCGCGTGCTCACCCAGCTCTCCTACCCGGTGGCAGATCCCGACGGCCGGGTCATCGGCAGGCTGTGGATCTACGAGGACATCACCCACGAGCGCCAGACCGCCCAGCAGCTCATCTACATGGCCCAGCACGATGCACTGACGGGTCTGTACAACCGCCACCGCTTCCAGGAACACCTGGAGCGCATGATCGGCAGCAGCCAGCGCAGCGGCGCACGCTTCGCCCTGCTGTACTTCGACCTGGACGAGTTCAAATACATCAACGACACCTTCGGCCATCGGGCCGGCGACACCGTGCTGGTACGCGCCGCCGGCGAGGTCGCAAGCCTGGTGCGCTCCGGAGAGGTGTTTGCCCGCCTGGGCGGCGATGAATTCGCCGTGCTGGCGGAGATGCACCACGAGGACGACCCTGCGCAGCTGGCCGAACGCATCGCCCACGCCATCTCCGCCATCCCGTTTCGTTTCAGGGGCACCAACCTGCGCCTGACCGCCAGCATCGGCATCGCCTGCTTCCCGGAGCACGGCGACAACGTGGAAGACCTGGTGGCCCATGCGGACACCGCCATGTACCAGGCCAAGGGCAGCGGCAAGAACACCTGGGCCCTGTATGACGCCAGCCGTAATCACTCCGAGGCCATGATGGCGCGCATGACCTGGCGCGGGCGCATTGATCAGGCTCTGGAGAACGAGAGCTTCGAACTGCACTACCAGGGCATCTACCAGACCAGCGACGGTACACTCAGCCACCTGGAGACCCTGGTGCGCATGCGCGACACCTCGGATGGGGAACAACGCCTGATCATGCCCGGGCAATTCATCCCTGTGGCGGAGAAGACCGGCCAGATCCTGGAAATCGACCGCTGGGTACTGCGCCAGAGCATCGAGGCCCTGGCCACCCATCCCGAACTGCGTGCCCTGGCGGTCAATGTCTCCGGACGCAGCTTCGACGAGGCCGGCCTGCCCCAGTACATTCAGGATTTGCTCAAGACCCACGAGGTGGAACCCCGGCGCCTGATCGTGGAATTGACGGAGACCGCCGCCGTCTCCGAGATGCAGGACGCCCAGCGTTTCATAGAAGCCCTGCAGCAGGCTGGCTGCACCATCGCCCTGGACGACTTCGGCTCCGGTTTCTCCACCTTCGCCTATCTCAAGTACCTGGGTGTGCAGATCCTCAAGATCGACGGCATGTTCATCCGCGACCTGCCCAACAACCGGGACAACCAGGCCTTCGTGAAGGCCATGATCGACGTGGCCAGGGGCCTGGACAAACTCACGGTGGCGGAATTCGTGGAAGACGCCGAGACCCTGGCCATGCTGCGCGAGTTCGGTGTGGACATGGCCCAGGGCTATCACCTGGATCGGCCCGGCGCGACCCACCCCATGCTCAACGGCGCCTGATAGAATCTGTGGCATGCAGACACCCCAGGACAAAACACGCCTTCACTTCATTCTCGGCAACATCATCCTCGGCCTGGCGGCCGTGATGCTGCTGTTCATGGGACATCTCTGGGAACTGATCGGCCCCTGGTCCCTGGTCCTGTGGATGATCATAGCCGCTGGCGGGGTCTATCTGATCGCCAAGGACAAGGATCTCGGGCCGGGCGGCCCGCCGAATTGAATGGGCGTGAGGCGTGAGGCGTGAGGCGTGAGGCGTGAGGCGTGAGGCGTGAGGCGTGAGGCGTGAGGCGTGAGGCGTGA
>JBHEOJ010000109.1:349-7336 GCA_046260855.1 Thioalkalivibrio sp. | reverse complement strand
CCCCTATTGCGACTTCAACTCCCATGCGGCGGAGTCCATCCCCGAGGCCGACTATATCGATGCCCTGATTGCCGACCTGGAGGCGGATCTTCCCCTGGTGTGGGGGCGGCGGCTGGAGAGCATTTTCCTGGGGGGCGGCACCCCCAGCCTGTTCAGCCCCGAGGCCATTGATCACTTGCTGAGCGCCATCCGCGCCCGACTCACCTGTCGGCCGGGGATCGAAATCACCATGGAGGCCAACCCTGGCACCGTGGAACAATACCGGATTCATACGGGTGACGAGGCCCATCGCGCCGTGGCGGCGGCCCGGGCGGCGGGCTTTGACAACCTGAACCTGGACCTCATGTTCGGGTTGCCGGGGCAGAGCGTGGAACAGGCCCTGCAGGATCTGAACACGGCCCTGGCCCTGCAATCCGAACACCTGAGCTGGTATGAACTGACCCTGGAACCCAACACTCGCTTTGCGACCCATCCGCCCACTCTGCCCGACGAGGACACTCAGTGGGCCATGCAGCAGGCGGGCGATGAGCGACTTCAGGCGGCGGGTTATGTCCATTACGAGGTCTCGGCCCACGCCCTGCCCGGTCGGGAATGCGCCCACAACCTGAATTACTGGCACTTCGGGGATTACCTGGGCATCGGCGCAGGCGCCCATGGCAAGCTCACCCTGCCCGGAGAGGGGCGCATCCTCCGCCGCTGGAAGCGGCGTCAGCCTTGGGCGTTCATGGAAGAGGCCCGGTCAGGATCGGCGGTGGCCGGGGAGCGCGCCCTCACGGTGGCGGACACGGCCTTTGAATTCATGCTCAATGGGCTACGCTTGAGAGAGGGTGTGACGGTGGAGATATTTGTTGCGCACACCGGGCTTGAGCCGGAGGTTCTGGAGCCCATACGCGGCCAGGCGGTGGAGAGGGGGTTGCTGGCGGACTGTCAGGATCGGCTGGTGGCAACGGAGTTGGGGCGGCGGTATCTGAATGATCTGGTGGGGATGTTTTTGGAGGATCACCCATGACTCGTCCACTCGACTTCATCACCACCCAGTGCCCCCACTGCGGCGAGACCTTTGAAACCCGCGTGGACATCCTGGACCTGGGCGACAGCTACGTGGAGGACTGCCCCACCTGCTGCAGCCCCATCGAATTCCACATCCAGGAAGGCGTGAACGGCGAACTGGAAGTCACCGTCCGCCGCGAGAACGACTGAAGGCTCACGACTGACCGGGCATCTTCGGCACCCACACCATCACCTGCTCCAGCAACTCCCCATCCAGCTGGGCCTCGGCCGTGAAACGCCCCGCGTAGGCCTCGTCCTCCTGCCCCAGCTCGTAACAGTTGGAACCGCTGATATCCATGAGCACCGCCGGTATGCCCGCGTTGCGAAAGGCGTGGATGCGCTTGAGATAGAAGTGTCGGCAACACATGCCCACGTAGGCCGGCACGCCCCGGGCCTGCATCTGTTCCAGCACATCGCACAGGTGCTCGTACTGGGTGATGGTCACCACCTCCAGGCCCCGTTCCCGGGCCAGACGATAGGCTTCACCCACCTCGCAGGCGCCGCATTCCGGACAACCATCCTCGTGACGCCACCGACACCAGGCCGGTTTGGCACAGTAGGGCACCAGCATCACCGTGGCCCGATCCAGGATCTGCCGGGCGGTCTCATTGCCGGTGACCCGGTGCACCATCAGCCGGTTGGCCTGCCAGTTGGAAAGCCCCAGGGCCTGCTCGGAGCGACGCCCCAGGGCCAGGCGCAACAGCAGCGACAACTCATCCGGCCCGAACCCTGGTGTCTGCCCCGCATGGGTTCGAAGTCGTCGGATCAGGCGCACCTCGGCGGCATCCACCGGTGCGCCGGTGATGGCATCGGCCAGGGACCGGAACAGATCGGGGGGCGAAACATGCACCGCACCGGCGAACACGGCCTCCTGGACCACCCGGCCTTCCGTGTCCGGCGTAAGGCGCAGGTGCAACACACCGCCAGCGGTGGGCAGGAAGGCCTCCCAGCGATCCTTCGACCCATCAGACCAGTCTTCCTGCAGGGCGGGATCCACGGCCGGGGGTGCCCTGCCCGGATCCAGGGCCATCCAGCGCTCAGGCGGTGCAGCGACCGCGTCCAGGGCCAGTTCCTTCATCAGGGACTGTGTCACCGCCGCCTTGGCCGCCTCCATGTCCGGTGCCTCCCCGGGCAGTTCGCCCAGGGTGATGAAGCGCTGCCGGGCACTGAGGATGCCCTGGCTGCTGAGCTTTTCCCGGGGGGCACGCAGCACCTTGAGCAAGGTCTCGGTATCCAGGTCTTCCAGGAGCACGGCCTGATAGAGCACGGACTCGGCATCCATGGCCAGAAATCCCGACCCCAGCTTGCGACCGTCCACTTCCAGGTCATTGGGAAACGCCGTGCGGGCAGGCACGCCCAGGCTCTGCAGGGCGCGGGCCAGGGCCCGGTTGAGACGGGCCATGAGGGCGGTCAGCGTATCCCCGTCACCCAGCCAGTGGCGGGGCAGGGTCAGGCTCAGACAGCACTGTTCCGGCGCCAGGTACAGGGCCCCGCCCCCGGTGAGACGACGCACCACAGGGATGCCCGTCTCGGCGCAGTAGTCCTCGCGCACGGATTGGCAGACCGCCTCAAAGCGTCCCAGGCTGGCGGTAGGCTGATAGCGATGAAACCGCAGCCGCGCCTCGTCTCCGGCCACGCTGCCCTCAAGGTGCACCCGGTCCCGCGCCACATGGACGGCACCCGGCGCAGGGGGCTCGCTCCACACCCGGCAGGGCCGGATGCTCATGCCGATAAACTCTCCTGCCAGTTCATGCCCGCCTCGCCCTTCCAGTAGCCATTGGAGAACCGCGGATACAGGTCCTTGATCTGCTCCATGGCCTGGGCTGGCGAGCGGGTGCCCTCAATGCAATCCCGGAACGCCTGAATCACCTGTTCGGTACCCTCGGGCTCGGGGGAGATGCGCAGCACCTCCACGCCCATCTCCAGCAGCTCCGGCACCGCATCGATCAGGTTGGCGGGGTCGGCGGACTGCAGCTCGACACCATTGATGGTGAGGAAGCCCTTACCGTCCTGGGTGGACATGGACAGGCCACCGGGATAGTCGATGCAGGCCAGCTCACAGTTGTCCTTGGGCAGGTTGCGGGCCCGGGCGGTGAAGCAGCGGGCGGAGAAGGCCAGGGGCAGACGCCCAAAGCCCCACACCTCGGTCTCCAGCCCCTGGGGGCGGGCCGCGTGCATGGCCGCCAGGATGTCCCGGGACAGTTCCACGGGCATCACCCAGCGCACAGCGCCCACGTCGGCCAGCTCCTTGAGGGTGCCGGCGTTATAGGTGTTGATGTGAGGCCCGGCCACGAAGGGCTTGCCCATGGACAGCCCCAGACCCGTGGCGTCGTTGGCCTCGATCATGTAGCGGCCATTGTTCACCAGGCGCTCCAGAGCCAACTGCTCGGACTCCGCCTCCATCAGGGCCAGGGTGGACATGACCACCGTCTTGCCAGACTCGCTCAGGCGATCGGCCAGTTCCAGCCAGTCCGCGGCACGCAGTTCGCGGCGCTTGGAGCAGACCGTCTCTCCCAGGTAGACGATGTCCACCGGGGCGGTTTCGATGGCCTTGTAGAAGTCCATGACCCGTTCGCGGGGCCAGTAGTATGGAATCGGTCCCAGAGAAAGTTTCATTGCCAGGCTCTGTGCAAGGCACCCAGGGTCTGGGTGCGTCCTTCGGACATGCCGGCGAGCTGCTGGGCCCATTCCGGCTTCGGCGTGTAGTTGTCGGGGTTGGCGTGTACCGCGTCCAGGGCCTGACGCATCACCTGCGTGGCCTTGCCCACGTAGGCGGGGCTGCGCTGGCGGCCCTCCAGCTTGATGGCCTTGACGCCGGCCTTGAGCAGGTCGGGCAGGATGTCGAGGGTGCTCAGGCTGGTGGGTTCCTCGATGGCATAGACGGTGTCCTCGCCATTGCCCACGTGATAGCGGCCCTTGCAGATCACCGGATACCCGGCGCTCTCGCCTTCCCGGAAGGTGTCGATGAGCACGCCGTTGAGACGAGCCTCGCGGCCGCGATCGGTCTCGATCCAGCGCACCGAGTGGGCGGGGGAGCAGGCCCCCTTGGTGTTGGGGGAGTCGCCGGTGGCGTAGGAGGAGAGCATGCAGCGGCCTTCCACCATCACGCACAGGCTGCCGAAGCCGAACACCTCGATATCCACCTTGGTACGCTCGATCACCTGGGCCACCTGGGACAAGGACAGCACCCGGGGCAGCACCGCGCGGCGCACACCGTAGCGGTCATGGTAGAAGTTGAGGGCCTCGGCGGTGGTGGCCGAGCCCTGCACGGACAGGTGCAGGGTGAGATCGGGGTGATTGTCGGCGGCATGACGCATCAGGCCCAGGTCCGCCAGGATGACGGCGTCCACGCCCTCGGCAGCGGCGGCATCCACCGCCTCGGTGGCGGCCTTCCAGATGTCCGGTTGGGGATAGGTATTCAGGGCCATGTACACCTTGGTGCCCTTGCCATGGGCATAGGCGATCCCCTTGGCCAGGGCCTTGCGATCGAAGTTCAGGCCCGGAAAGTTACGGGCATTGGTCTCGCCGCGCAGGCTCAGGTAGACGGCGTCGGCGCCGTGGTCCACCGCCGTGCGCAGCGCGGGCAGGCCGCCCGCGGGGCAGACCAGCTCCATACGTTGTGGGCTCATCAACAACTCTCCTGGGTTCCGGGAAGGTGACTGTCTGGGTAGGGATGGCGCGCACCCTGGCGGGTGCCCCGGCGCGTGAGTTCCTGTTCAATACCATTGATCGCGTTCCACTTGCTGGCGCACCAATCCGGCGCCAGCAGCAGGGGTTCGCGGGCGGTGGCGGTCAGGCGGTGGAACACCACCTGGGGTGGGGTCATCTCGATGAGGTCCACGGCGGTGTTCACGTATTCGTTCAGGGTCCAGGGGCGGTACTCCCCGGCGCGCCATTGTCGGGCCAGCTGGGTGCCGCGCACCACGTGCAGCGGGTGAAGCTTGAGGCCGTCGGTGCCTTCATTGAGTACCCGGCTCAGGGTCTCGCGCTGGTGCCAGGGGGTCTCGCCGGGCAGGCCGTGGATCAGGTGGGTACACACCAGCAGTCCGCGGCTGCGGGCACGGTGGACCGCATCCTTGTATTCGCCAAAGCCATGGCCACGGTTGACGCGATTGAGGGTCTCGTCGAAGGCGGTCTGCAGGCCCAGTTCCAGCCAGATGAGATAGCCCTGATCCCGATAGGCGCACAACAGATTCAGCACCTTGTCGGGCACGCAGTCGGGACGGGTGCCGATGGCCAGGCCCACCACGCCGGGTTGCTCCAGGGCGGCGTCATAGAGGTGCCTGAGGCGATCCACCTCGGCATAGGTGTTGGTGTAGGCCTGAAAGTAGGCCAGGTAGAGGCTGGCGCCATTGCGCCGAATGACAACCTCACGACCGGCCTGAAGCTGGCGGGCCACTTCGCCGCCGTCCTGGCCCTGGGGGGCGAAGCTGTCGTTATTGCAGAAGGTGCAGCCGCCGCGCCCGCGGGTGCCGTCCATATTGGGACAGACAAACCCGGCGCTCACGGTGAGCTTGTGCACCCGCTGGCCGAATCGGGCCTTGAGGTCGCGGCCCAGGGTGTTGACGCGGTCACTCAACCCCATGGGTCAACCCACCTGATCCAGCACACGGCGCCGGAACCTCACGCCCAGATCCCGGGCGATGGTCTCACAGGCAGCGATGTCCACGCCCGCCAGGCCGTCCACGGCGGTGAGGGTGACCTCGGGCACGTGGGCCCGGGCCTTGCGCGCGAAGTCCAGCAGGGCGGCATGGCTGCCGGAGAGTGTAGGACGGCAGTGGCGCTCGTAGGTGGCTTCATCCTGGGCGTTCAGGGAGATGGACAAGGCATCGATGCAGCCGGCCATTTCCGGTGTCACATCGCGGCCATGGACCAGGCTGGCCAGGCCATCGGTATTGATGCGCACGCTGCGGGCACCCCGCGCCTTGACGTCGCGGGCCACTTCGAGGATCGCATCCAGCCGCAGGGTGGGCTCGCCCAGGCCACAGAAGACCACCGCATCCCACTGGGCCGGATCACCCACGGCCTCAATCATCTCGGCCACGGTGGGATCGGCGTGCATACGCAGGCCATAGCCCTGTACGTCCCAGGTCTTGTTGAACTTGGGGCAGAAGGCGCAGCGCAGGGTGCAGCGGTTGGTCACATTCAGGTAACGGCGCCCGTGTAGCGTGTAGCCCACCACGCGCTCGGCGTCGTGGTGGTTGGCCGTCTGTTGCATGTCGTTTAGAACCTCTGTGGCATGCGGTCCGGGCGGCTGAGAACCCGCCCCGCCGACCGCGGCGCGGGTGTGCCGGGAAAGCCTACATTAAACCTCAAGTATGGGGGTGCTGTCATGCCCTCTGCCCACCCGGCCCTCACCCCAACCCCTTTCCCGCAAGCGGGAGAGGGGCTCAGGTCTTGGGCAGCGTCACCCCCCGCTGCCCCTGGTACTTCCCACCCCGATCCTTGTA
This sequence comes from Thioalkalivibrio sp., assembly GCA_046260855.1. Taxonomy (GTDB): domain Bacteria; phylum Pseudomonadota; class Gammaproteobacteria; order Ectothiorhodospirales; family Ectothiorhodospiraceae; genus Thioalkalivibrio_A. The sequence goes on along the minus strand of JBHEOJ010000109.1, from coordinate 836 downwards.
CGACACATCACACTCCTCATCGGACTCCAGGAACAGCATCTGCGCCACGCCCTCGTTGGCATAGATGCGCGCCGGCAGCGGCGTGGTGTTGGAAAACTCCAACGTCACATGCCCCTCCCACTCGGGCTCCAAGGGCGTTACGTTGACGATAATGCCGCAATTGCTGACGAACACGCCGGACTCAAGGGCGAAATTACCGGCTTCTGGAACCGTCAGGCAGTACACGTCATGATCGCCAGGAAGCTCCTTGATGGACTTCACCTTGTGGTTGTGCCTGACCTGTCCCTGCAAACCCCGGAAGGACGCCAATTCCTGCGGAAACCGCCGGAACACCGAGCGATCACAATTGAGCAGGCGAGCTGCACCACGGATGGATCCAGTCCGCTCAAGGGCCTCGCGGACGGCATCCGCGGTGATTTCTTCCCGCAAATTAATGCTGCGGGCCAGGGCGGCTTGACGGGATCGGCGCTCACCCCGGTCCCGCGAC
>JBHEOJ010000109.1:0-266 GCA_046260855.1 Thioalkalivibrio sp. | reverse complement strand
AATATGCTCGGAGGGCTCCAGGCGCTCAATATTCCAGGGCATGTTGTTCCGGCGATCCATATCCTTGTGGTGGCGATGTGTGCCCGGCTCGTCCGCGTAGATGCCGTTACGAAGATTCCATTCATCGGCCAACCGATGGGTGGGGTAAAGATGTCCGTTCAGTGGCTGGTAGACGACCTCGTAGCCACGAGCCAACTGTCGGTAAAGAGGCATCAAGGAATCGCCGTCCCGCAACTCATGGGCCTGGACCCGGCGACCGTCACGCC
>JBHEOJ010000108.1:0-7430 GCA_046260855.1 Thioalkalivibrio sp. | reverse complement strand
CACCAGCCGCGACCAGGGCACCACCTGGTTCATCTCGGCCAGAAACTGTGCCTTGCGGGTCTTCTTTGGATTCTTCACAAAGCCCGAATCATTCAAGCCCAACTGTTTCATCGTCCGCCCCATTGCTCCGTGAGGATGGTTCAGTGATTATCCCATGCGGCGGGACTTAATCAGAGGTTCCCTAGGCTCATTGAAGGTCATGCATCATGGCTGGTGCGCTCCCTCACTGAATCCCCGCCTCGCGCTGCTCCTGCCGGATCCTGGCGATGATGTGGGCGGCGTCCTCACCATCCAGTGCGGGTACCGGGGGCATGTCGCCGAAATTCCAGTGATGCTGGTGCGTGCCCCGGGCAATGGCGATGTAGAAGGCCAGGTCCGAGTGGTGTGATGGCTCGTAGATGCGGTGGATGAGCGGCGGGCCCTGGTCGGTGCCGCGCGCGTCGGTCCCGTGGCACTCGACGCAATTGGCCTGGAACAACTGGTGTCCGCGTCGCACGTCGGTTTCGAAGCCCTCCGGCGGGATGCGGAAATCCGTGCGTGCCGTCGCTGCCTGTTGCTGTTGCTGCGGTGGCTGGGCCTGGGGGGGTGCGCTGCGGGCGGGCTCTGTCTCGGTCTGCTGCGTGGCCTCGGGCGACTCGCCGCAGCCCGCCAGCAGGCCGAGGGAGAGCAGTGTCGCGATCAGCGTTGTGTTCAGCTTCATGGGTACGATCCTCGGATGGGTGTTGGGATAAGGGGCGCGGTGCCGGGCACCGCGCCCCTGCCACCTGCCTGTCAGTGGACGTGCTGCCGGGTGATCTGTTCACCCGGTGCCAGCGTACGAAGGTAGTTCACCACGTCCCAGATTTCCCCTTCCGACAGCACGTCCTCGAAGGCCGGCATCGGGCCGTTGCCGGTGCGGATCTTCCAGGCATAGTCGCCGTCGGTGTGGTGGGCTAGGTGCGCTACCAGGTCCGCGGGAGGGGTGCCCAGGCCATTTGCCGCCGGTCCGTTGCCCCGGGCATCGGCTCCGTGACAACTGATGCAGAAGGCCATGTAGGCCCTTTGGCCCCGGCGGGTGGAGTCCCGGTCCGGGTTCACCGGGCTGGCCATGGCCACTGCATCGGGCGGGGCGGCCCAGCCGCTCCCTCCATGATCGCCATACCCCTCGTGGGTACCGTGATTGCCCTGGGCTCCATGATCACCATGGCCCGGGCGAGTGCCTTGGTCGCCATGCGCGCCATGATCACCGTGTCCCTGGTGGTTGTCATGCGCGCCGTGGTCGCTGTGACCCACAGGGGCATCCACGTCCGCGGTCATGGCCACACCCTCGAAGGGCAGGGTGTCGGGGCGCGCCCCGCAGGCCTCTCGGGTGGCCCGGTCCACCATGATGCGGCGCTTGTCGAGCTCCGCACAGACATCGGCGGCGTCCACGCCGCGTACGAAGCGGTAGCCGGCTTCGATACCCGGTATGGGGACCATCACCCAGCGGTCCTGTCCGTAGGGTTCGGGATTGTCCCTGTCCAGATAGGACCATGGGCCGCTGGTGACCCGGGGGCCCATGTCGTGCCCGGTGTGATCGCCATGATCCTGCGGGTCGCCGGTGCCGCCCTGGGCACCATGTCCGTCATGCCCCTGGCGGGCATCATGACCTTCGTGGCGCTCAGGCTGTTGCGGTTCCGCAGCCGGGCTGTGGTCGCCATGGCCCATGTGTTCGTGTCCGCCCTGTTGTGCGGCCAGGCCCACCGGCAGGGCCAGCAGACAGGCGAGCAACAGATTGCGTTTGATTGCTGGCGTAGTCATCAGTGACCTCCCCGGGCCGGGCCCACGTCAAGCATGTTGTGTTCCAGGAACATGATGCCCTCGCGGTCGCCCATGTGTTTGTTCAGTGTGTAGTCGAAATCGAAGGACAGGCCCACGTAGATCCGGTGGTCGTTGTCGACACCCGTCTGGGCAGCAAGGCCGCTGCTATTGTCCCGGTACTGGTACTGGGCCAGTGCGTGGATGCCGCTGCCGAGCCGGTACATGAAGCTCGGCGCCACGGTCCACGCGGTGGCGCTGGAGAAATCGTCGTAGTCCTTCCAGCCCACGGTCACCGCTGCCTGCCAGCGGGTCTGCAGCCAGGGGCGATGGCCGTAGCGCAGCGCGCCCACAACGGACTTCTGGTTGGCCCGGGCGGCGTTGGCGCCGGAGAGATCCGGGACGTCGATGCCGTTCACATACGTGGCCTGCAGGTCCAGATTCCAGGTGGCCTCCGGGTTGTCGCTCAGGTTGATCACGGCACCCGCTTGGAACGCATCCAGGTCGCCCTCGCCACCGTCCAGATCCTGGCGGTCCCAGGCCAGCGCCGCGTAGCGCAGCCCGCGATCGAACTTGATGGCCTCGGGCACGTCGTAGGCGAACTTCAGGTTCATGCCGTTGAAGTCCGAGGAGCCCGTGCGGCCGCCGGTGTCATCGGTCTCGGTGCGGGCGGTGAAGGTGCCCGTGGCGGACATGCGCTGTTCGGGCCAGAACCACGTGCCGGCAACCACACCGCCGTAGAGCTGGTAGACCTCGTCCGGGGCGTGGGAGAAGGCGTTGCCCACGTGGGTGAAGTCCATCAGGTCGTCGTCACGAAGTGTCGGGAAGGCGATCAGCGTATTGGGCAGACTTGTGCGCCCCAGTAGGATCTCGAAGCGCTCGCCGCCCACGCCCGCGTGCATCTGATGAAGGTAGATGTCATCGCGGATGTCATGATGCGCATCATCCTCGATGGCCTTGAAGCCGATGGCGCCAAAGGCGTAGCGCTCACTGTCGAAGAGATACTTGGAAAAGCCGAACAGGATGCTGGAGTCGGCGAACTCCAGTTCGCTGTCGCTGTCGGATCCGCCGTCGTCGAATCTCGTGTCCTGTCCCTTGACGGTAATCAGCGCGCGTCCGCCGATGTCCACCTGGGGCGCCACGTGCGGGTCGATCTCCAGCGCCTGGCCCGATCCTGCGGCCAGGCCCAGGGCGCAGGCCGCAGCCACCGCCAGCGAAATACGTGTGTGTCTGAACTGTTTCATGGTCATGTTCCTTATTGGTTGACGGAGATGGACGGGCCGTAGGGCACCTCGCCCAGATCCTCGTACTCGAGCATGGTCATCATCCCGCCCGGGTAGATCATGTTGTTGGTGGACTGCAGTTCGTTGTGGTCGTGGAAGTCCCACAGCCCCGGGTTGTCGCCGTGCACCACGATGTCGAAGGTCTTGCCCGGCGTAACCGCGATGGTGTTGCAGCGCTTGTAGTAGGGCAGGGGGTTGCCGTCCTCGGCCACCACGTAGAACTGATGGCCGTGCAGGTGCATGTGGTGGGTGGCGATGCCGCCGTTGATCAGCCGGATGCGTATGTTCTCGCCGCGGCGGATCTTGATGTGCCCCTGCTCCTTGGTGGCCGGGAAGGCCTTGCCGTTGATGGCGAAAAAGCGCGGCGTCACCGTGGGGACCTCCGCATTGCCCCGGGTGTAGGGCGGACGCCAGCCGTCCTCGATGGCCTTGAGAAACTCCTGGTAGTTGCGGAAGAAGCCGTGGGTCACCGGCGAGAGCCGGCCCTGGCGCATGAGGGCGTTGACCTTTTTCATGCCCTCATGGACCGCGTTCATGTGGTCCCGGGCGAACTGCACATCGAAGGCCTCCAGCACCAGCACGTAGTCGCGCTCGTAGGGGAAGTCGCGCCGGACAGGGTCGTTGGGGGAGTCGATGATGAACGCCCCGTGCAGCCCCGCCATGAAGTGCAGCGGCGTGCCCCAGTGACAGTGATAGAAGCGCGTGCCGTGGGGCCGGGCCTGGAAACGGTAGATGAAGGTTTCCTCCGGGTGCACCGGATCCTGGGTCATCATGGGCACGCCGTCCATGGTGTAGATGAGATCCACACCGTGCCAGTGGATGGTGTGCATCTCCTCGGTGCGGTTACGCACGATGACCTTGATCCAGTCGTTTTCCTGCACCCGGAACACCGGCCCCGGCACCTGGCCGTTGAAGGCGAACATGGGCGCCTTCACACCGGGCAGGATCTCGTGCTCGATGACGTCGAAGGTCATCTCAAACTCGCGGTAGTTCACCGCATCGTCCGGCGGTGCGCCCGGCGGCTCGGTGACTGCGCCGTGCATGTCGTGGCCTTCCATATACATCATGGAGCCCTGGCCACCCTGCCAGCTGTGGGCATGGGCGCCGGGCGCCCCTGGCGGTGCGGCTGGGGCCGCGCCGTGTGCGGCGTGGCCCGCGTGGGCATCATGGCCGGCGTGTTGCGCCTGGGCCGCGAGGCCCGAGCCTGCGGCCAGCACACCGGTGGCCGCCGCGGTCGCGGTGCGAAGGAAGTCGCGCCGTCCCTGATTTTCGGGGGCGCTGGTGGCGGCGTCCGGATCGGGCACACCGCTGGATTTGGGATCTTTCATGGGATCGCTCCACTGCGTGATCTTCTGTTATCCCGGCGGGCACGGACACGTGCGGACCGCGCGGGGCGTTCAGGCCGGACGGGGCCGGCGGGGGATCAGGCTGTGGTGCGTTGCGGGGGGCGGTCGAGGGCGCCTGGCGGGGGCGCGGAGGTAAGCTGGAGCAGGGCGACGCTCAGGACGGAGGCCCCGCTGCTGTGGCCGGAGACCCCTGAAGGGGGCGCGTGGCATCCGCCGCAACCACCGCACCCGCCCGCGCACAGGCTGCTGTGGCAGTCATGCGGGTGGGTTGCTGCGGGAACCGGTGAGTGTTCCGCTCCGGAGGCGTCCGGGCCGTGGTGATCAGGATGGTGGGCACCATGGCCCATGCCCCCGTGGTGCGCTTGCATGGCGCTCGCGCCCGGGTCCCCGGTTTGAGGCTGGGACGCCGCTGCCAGCAGGCTGCCGCTGACCGGCAGCAGCGCCAGGACCAGGGCCAGCCAGAGGCTTGTCAGTTGTCGCGCTCGGGTGCTCAAGGGGTTGGGGTCTCATTCCCGACAGGAGATTGTTCGTAAGGCTAGCACACTTGTGACCGGATGGCGGCGGTGGGGTTCCGTTTCTCGTGTGTTCGCTCGCAGGCCCGGGCCTACCGGTAAAACAGGTCTGACAATCCTGGTCGTGGGCGTTCCCCGCTCACCCGGCCCAAAAAAAAGGCCCCGGTGACGCAACACCGGGGCCTCCCGCTCGGCTTACGCCACGTGCCGTTCCTTGGCTTCCCGGGCGGCCTGAGCCTCTTCCTCGGAGTAACCCTTGCCGGCCCAGAGCATGTCGTAGGCGATCTCCTCGTTGCCGTTCTCGCACAGGGCCAGTACGTCATTGAACAGGGGCTGGAATGTCTCGCTGCGATGGGAGGCCTCGTGCTCTTCCATGGTGCGCCAGAAGGTGACGACCAGCGCCTCCTTACCCTTGAGCGGGCTTTCCACGGCCTGGCCCACGGTGGAGCCTTCGTTGGAGACATCACCGCTGTTCAGGCACACGAAGCCGCCGACGAAGCCGGTGTCCGAGTGGTAGGTCTTGACGTTCTCGCACAGCACGGCCACCCGTTCCTGGAGGTCGTCCACGGAGTAGCCGTCCTTGAGGATGACGCGATTGACAGTGACTACACCGTCGTGGGGGAAGTTGGGGATCAGGTTGCTCATGGTCCACCTCATTGGGTCATTGAATTGGCTGATCGGTAGATCAGTAAGTATCAATATACATACCCTAGTAATATAGTCAACTATTGTGGCCTGTGTTTCATTAATCTGTCGCCCGAAGCCCATAAATGAAGCCCATAAATTGTGTCTGACTGCCCATGAAAGCCCCAGATGTGCGTGTTACCCTAGCGCCCAAATTCGTCCGGCCCGGGGTGGGCCGACACCGTTTTCCATCGAACTGTAGGAGTTATTCATGCAGAAGCGACTGATTGCCGTGGCTGCCTTCGGCCTGTTCACCACTACGGCCCAGGCCGGGGGTCTTGAGGCCTATCTGAGCGACAAGACCGCCCAGTTGCAGTTCATCAACGACGCCGCCGGCATCGGCCTGCCCGGAGCGGACATGTCCCTGGGCTTGTTTTTCAGCGACGACAAGGACTACATGGCCAGCTTCGGCTTGAAGGCCACCGGCACCCCGGCCGGTGAGCAGCCCCTGACCTTCGGCCTGGGTGGCAAGGCCTACATCGGCACCACAAACCGGCCCGACCAGAACTTCCAGGCTATTGCCCTGGGCGCCGAGGCCCGTTACACCATCCCCGCCAACATGCCCATGGCCGTGTCGGCGGACATCCATTTCGCCCCCTCGGTCACCAGCTTCGGTGATGCCGATCAGCTGGTGGACCTGGGGGTCCGCTATGAACTGGAAGTCACCCCCGGTGTGTCCGGTTTCGTGGGCTATCGCCGTCTGACCCTGGATCTGGACCGTGACAGCAGCTACAAGGTGGACAAGCGGGTCCATCTTGGCGTGCGTTTCAGTTTCTAACCCATGTCTCCGCGGGATGAACTGCCCGATGATCCCCTGGAGCGGGTGCTGGCCATCATGGCCCGGCTGCGAGATCCCCGGGACGGTTGTCCCTGGGACCTGAAGCAGACCTGGGACAGCATCGTCCCCCACACCCTGGAGGAGGCCTACGAGGTGGCGGATGCCATCGCCCGGCGGGACTTCGATGGGGTTCGGGACGAACTGGGTGACGTGCTGTTGCAGGTGGTCTTCTACGCCCGCATCGCCGAAGAGGAGGGCCGTTTCGATATCCGTGACGTGGCCCGGGGCCTGGCGGACAAGCTGGTGCGCCGTCATCCCCATGTGTTTGGTGATGCCCGCTTCGAGACCGAGGCGGAGCAGCATGCCGCCTGGGAGGCCGAGAAGGCCCGGGAGCGGGCCGAGCGAGGCGAGGACAGCGCCACGCCGGGGCATCTGGACGGTGTTGCCCTGGCCCTGCCGGCGTTGACCCGGGCGGTGAAGCTGCAAAAGCGTGCCGCCCGGGTGGGTTTTGACTGGGACACCCTGGAGCCGGTGCTCGGCAAGGTCATGGAGGAGTTCGAGGAGGTCCGCGCCGAGATCCAGGCCGATGCCCCCGAGGAACGCATCAAGGATGAAGTGGGTGACCTGCTGTTTGCGGTGAGCAATCTGGCACGGCACCTGGGTGTGGATCCCGAGGCTGCCCTGCGCGATACCAATGCCAAGTTCGAGGGGCGTTTCCGTTACATGGAGCAGGCCCTGGCCGGTCAGGGACGGCGCCTGGAGGATGCGGATCTGGCGGAGCTGGACAGGCTCTGGGAGCGGGCTAAAGGAAGGTGAGGGGGGTGTGAGGGGTGAGGGGATAGGCGAAAGGCGAAAGGCGAAAGGCGAAAGGCGAAAGGCGAAAGGCGTTAAACCACCCCCCTCCCTAACCCTCCCCCGCGATGCGGGAGAGGGGATATAACGGCGGATGGGTTTTGGTTTTGTTTGTTTTTGCGTTTCACCCCCTCTCCCGCATCGCGGGGGAGGGGATTGAAAATCGGCACTTGCGCCTATTGGGCCAGCCGGTACGCTC
>JBHEOJ010000107.1:0-7452 GCA_046260855.1 Thioalkalivibrio sp. | reverse complement strand
GAACACGGACCGGGAAAAGTTGCGGGTCATTCTGGATAATCTGTTCTCCAACGCCATCAAGTTCACCGAGGAGCATTCACGCGTGCAGGTACAGACCGGCCAGTTCGAGGATCAGATCTATGTGGAGGTTCAGGACCAGGGGCCCGGCATCCCCCCGGCTGACCGGGAGCGGGTGTTCGAGGTCTTCTACCAGGGGAATGAACAGCCCCGGGGCCATGTGCGCGGCAGTGGCATGGGTCTGTCTATCGCACGGGAATACGCCAAGGCCCTGGACGGGCACCTGGAGGTGATGGAGGTGGCGAGCGGGGCCTGCGTGCGCCTACTGCTGCCCCGGCTTCGCATGATCCCACCGGAGGCCCCTGACGAGACGCCCACCCAAGGGGGGACCGCGCCATGAAGCTCAAGCGCCCGTGCGCCGGGAGACGAATACTGATCCCGGTCCTGCTCCTGGCAGTGCTGACCGGCTGTGCCGGTAGTCTGTCGAAGCCCACCGAACCCTGTGCACTCACGGACCCAGGACCCAGTCACACGCCGGGGGTGCTGTCTCCGCCCAGGGTCGGCCAGGACCTGGGTCTACTCATTGAAGAGGTGTCCCAACTCTCTGCCCGAGGTGATCAGGCCCTGCGGGATGCCCTGGCGGCATCGGAGCGCATGGGCATCGGCATGCAGGTCGATGGCCTGCGCCGCGCCCTGTTGTTGCTGGCCCTGGGCGGTGAGCGCCAGGAAGCGCAGGCACTGGAGTTGTTGCAGGGCCATCTGTTGCGCATCCACACACCGACCGGTGAGGCGCAGCTGGCACGTCTGCTGAGGGACCAGATTCGTGCCCGTCAGGCCCTGGCATCGGAGCTGGGCAGTACCCGCAGCGAGCGAGATGCCCTGCAGCGCCAGCTGGAGGAACTCAAGGCCATCGAACACCAGATCCGCGATCGCAGCAGGACCCCCGACTTGGAGATGCCCCGAGCCCAATGAGCGAACATGCACCCATACTTCTGGTGGATGACGATGAGGGGCTGCTGCGGCTGCTGTCCATGCGTCTGAACGCCGCCGGTCACGAGATCAAGGCGGTGACCAGTGCCGAGGAGGCCCTGACCGTGCTGTCGCAAATCCAGCCGCGCCTGGTGATCACTGACTTGCGCATGGGGGGCATGGATGGCATGGCCCTGTTCGAGACCATTCACCGGGATCAGCCGGTACTACCCATCATCATCCTGACCGCCCACGGGACCATCCCCGATGCGGTAGAGGCCACCCACCGTGGCGTGTTCGGTTTTCTCACCAAGCCCTTTGACAGCCAGACCCTTCTGGAGTGTGTGGCCAGGGCATTGAGTCTGACCGCTGACAGGGGCGAGGGCAGTGAGGACGGCGAGGACGCCGGTGATTGGCGCGCGGGCATCATCAGCCGCAGTGCAGTGATGGAGGAATCCCTGCGTCAGACTCGTCTGGTGGCGGAGAGTGAGTCCAATGTGCTGATCCAGAGCGAGAGCGGCACAGGCAAGGAACTGCTTGCCCGGGCGGTGCACCGGGCAAGCCGGCGTGCCTCCGGCCCCTTTGTGGCGGTCAATTGCAGCGCCATCCCAGAGCCCCTGCTGGAGTCGGAACTATTCGGTCACAGCAAGGGGTCATTCACCGGCGCCACCCAGAGCCGCAAGGGCCTTTTCGAATCCGCCGACGGCGGCACCCTGTTCATGGACGAGGTGGGCGATATGCCCCTGGCCTTTCAGGCCAAACTGCTGAGGGTCTTGCAGGAGGGCGAAGTGCGCCCGGTGGGTACCAACCACTCGGTGCCCGTGGACGTGCGCGTGGTTTCGGCCACCCACCGGGATCTGGAACAGGCGGTGGAGGACGGGGACTTTCGCGCCGATCTTTTCTATCGCCTCAACGTGGTGCGCCTGGACCTGCCGCCCTTGCGGGATCGACGGGATGACATCCCTCTGCTGGCGCGCCACTTCCTTGCCCGGGCCAATGACCGCAACGGTCGGCAGGTCGAGGGTTTTGCCCCCGATGCCATGGAGGCCCTCATGGCGGCCTCCTGGCCCGGCAACGTGCGCCAGTTGCAGAACGTGGTGGAACAGTCCTGCGCCCTGTGCACCACGGGGATCGTGCCCGCGAGCCTGGTACAGCGTGCCCTGCGCAGCGCCCCTGACGAACTGCCGCCCCTGGCACAGGCCCGGGACAGGTTCGAGCGGGAGTATCTGGAGGAGTTGCTGCGCATCACCGGTGGCAACGTGAGCCATGCCGCCAAGCTTGCAGGGCGTAATCGCACCGAGTTCTACAAGTTGCTCAAGCGTCACCACCTGGAGCCGGAGATGTTTCGTGACGAGTGAGCCCCCTTTGTCCTTTGCGGCTTGATCATGTCCAGGGGCGGACCATGCGGTCCGCCCCTTTTAGTTTGCGCGATACCTTGCCCTGGGCGGCACGCCGTTGCACTGTATGCCCATGTCCTCAGCCGATCTCTCTGCGGGTCTTACTCTCATCCTGGTGCGTCACAGCCAGGCCGAAGATGCCACGCTCGGTGTCCCCGACTGTGAGCGTGCCCTCACGGATCAGGGCATCAAGCGCATGAACCAGGCCGCCAGGGGCCTGCGCAAGCTGCTGGGCGGTGTGGATGCCATCATCACCAGTCCCTGTACCCGGGCCCATGGCACGGCGCGCATCCTGTCACGGGCCCTGGATCGCGCGCCGGTGGAGGTCCTGGCGCTGCTGTCCCCCGGCGCCACTCCCGAGGACCTGGTGCAGTGGCTGGCTACACAACCGACGGAGGGTGTCAGGATGCTGGTAGGCCATGAGCCGGACCTCTCCCGGCTGGCGAGTTGGTTGTGTGCAGGGCGCAAGACGCCCCAGATCGAGATGAAAAAGGGTGCCGCCTGTGCGCTGCGCTTCGACGGTCCGGTGAGCAAGGCCCGGGGTATGATCCTCTGGCTCATGAACCAGGCCCAGCTGCGCAAGCTGTAACACCCCCTGTCACGGCTCAACGGGTTATCCTGTGGCACCCCACAGGCCTGTCGTGCCTTTACCATCCTAAGAGACTTTCATGTTTCGACGCCGCAAAGCCCCTGACACCGTCGCCGCCGTGGACCTGGGGTCCAACAGCTTTCACATGATCGTGGCGCGCGTGCAGGAGGGGCATGTGCACATGCTCGATCGTCTGCGCGAGACCGTGCGCCTGGCGGGCGGTCTGGATGAACGCAACCAGCTCTCGGACAAGGCCATGGAACGGGCCCTGGGCTGCCTGGAACGATTCGGCCAGCGGGTGCGGGACCTGCCTTCCGGCGCGGTTCGGGCGGTGGGCACCAATACCTTGCGCAAGGCCCGTAACGCAGGGGACTTCATGGAACGGGCCACCGAGGCCCTGGGCCATCCCATCGAGGTGATCGGTGGCCACGAGGAGGCGCGACTCATCTACCTGGGGGTCTCCCATACCCTGGCCGACGACGGTGGCCGGCGTCTCGTGGTGGATATCGGCGGTGGCAGTACGGAACTGATCATCGGCGAGCGTTTCGAGCCCATCCATGGAGAAAGTCTTTACATGGGCTGCGTGAGTTTCAGCCGGCTGTATTTCCCCGAAGGCAACATCACCGACACCGGCTGGCGTACTGCGGATATCGCGGCGCGCCTGGAGATGCAGCCCCTAGAACGCCATTATCGCAAGATGGGCTGGCAGGAGACCCTGGGTGCCTCGGGCACCCTGCTGGCGGTAGAGCGGGTCCTGCGTGAACAGGGCTGGAGCAAGGGTGGCATCACCCTGGAGGGCCTGCGCCAACTGCGCCAGGCCATGCTCAAGGCCGGGCAGGTCTCGCGTCTGGAATTGTCCGGGCTCAACGAGGACCGAAAGCCAGTGTTTCCCGGCGGCGTGGCGGTCATCCTGGCCATCTTCGAGGCCCTGGAGATCGACGCCATGCAGGTCTCCGACGGTGCCCTGCGCGAGGGACTGATCTACGACCTGCTGGGGCGCATCAGCCACGAAGACGTGCGTAGCCGCACCATCGAGGGTCTGGTGCGTCGTTTCCAGGTGGACGAGGCCCATGGCCAGCGGGTGGAGGCCACGGCCCGGCAGCTGCTGGAAGTGGCTGGCGAGGGCTGGGACCTGGACGAGGACGCCGCCGACACCCTGGCCTGGGCTTCGCGTTTGCACGAACTTGGTCTGTCCATCTCCCATTCCAGTTATCACAAGCACGGCGCCTATCTGCTGGAGAACGCGGATCTGGCCGGGTTTTCCCGGGAGGGCCAGAGGTTGTTGGCCCTGCTGGTGCTGGCCCACCGGCGCAAGTTCCCCACCAAACTCATGGAGCAGTCGGTGGCCAAGGAGGGGCTAACAAAGGTGGTGCGTCTGGCGGTGCTGTTGCGTCTCGCCGTACTCCTGCATCGCAGCCGCAGCGACAACGCCCCGGCCCTGGAGCAGGTGAGTGTGAGCCGCAATGGCGTGAAGCTTGCCTTCCCGCCCGGCTGGCTTGAGACCCAGCCCCTGACCCGGGCGGACCTGGAACGGGAGAAGGCCTGCCTCAAGACAGCGGGCATCAAGCTTAAATTCGAGTGATGGGTTTGTTGGAGATGGAACGTAGGTAGGGCAGGAAAACCCGTTGGACAGGATTTACATGATTTCAACGACAGAAAGATACTCTTTGTGGTTTTTCCAATCCTGTTAATCCTGTTAATCCTGTCCGATCTTTTTATTTTGACCTCTGCGCCTCGGCGGCGAATGCCTCTAACCGCCAGCACCGGCGAGCTGCGTCAGCAGGTCGTTCTGGGCGGAGCGGGGCTTCTGGTTGGCGGCGGGCTTGATGCGCCGGTAGCCGCCATCCTTTTGCAGTAACCAGGCCTGGGTGTTGTCGTGGAAATAGGCCTGCAGGGACTCCTGCAGTACCCGCTTGCGCAAGGCCTCGTCGGTGACCGGGAAGGCCACCTCCACCCGTCGGAAGAAGTTGCGCGGCATCCAGTCGGCGCTGGACAGGTACGTCTCGGGCTCGCCGCCATTCTCGAAATGAAACACTCGCGAATGCTCCAGGAAGCGCCCCATCACCGAGCGTACCTGGATGTGGTCCGAGACCCCCGGCACCCCGGGGCGCAGACTGCAGACGCCGCGCACCAATAGATCCACCTTGACCCCTGCCTGGGAGGCCCGGTACAGGGCCTGGATGATGCGTGGCTCGATGAGCGAATTCATGCGCGCCATGATGTGCGCCGGCCTTTGCGCCCGGGCATGTTCGGTCTCCCGGTCGATACGTTCCAGGATGCCCGAGTGCAGGGTGAAGGGGGCCTGCAGGAGCTTCTTGAGCTTGGACACCTTGCCCAGTCCGGTGAGCTGCTGGAAGACCTTGTGAACGTCGTCGCCGATGGTCTTGTCGGCGGTGAGCAGACCGAAGTCAGTGTAGGCTCGGGCGGTGCCGGCGTGGTAGTTGCCGGTGCCCAGATGCACGTAGCGCACGATCTTGCCCTTCTCACGGCGCACCACCATGGCAAGCTTCGCATGGGTCTTGTAGCCCACCACCCCGTACACCACGTGGGCGCCGGCGTCCTGCAGGCGGTTGGCCAGCTGGATGTTGGCCTCCTCGTCGAAGCGGGCGCGCAGTTCCACCACCACGGTGACCTCTTTGCCCTCCTGGGCCGCCTCGATGAGGATGTCCACCAGCTGGGAACGCAGGCCGGTGCGATACAGGGTCTGCTTGATGGCCAGCACGTCCGGGTCCCGGGCCGCCTGGCGCAGGAATTCCACCACCGGCATGAAGGACTGGTAGGGGTGGTGCAGCAGCACGTCGCCGTGGCGGATGGTCTGGAACACGTCGGCCCCGGCGGGCAGGCTCGGCGGCAGGCTGGGGGTGAAGGCGGGGAATTTCAGGTCCGCTCGTTCCACCATGTCATGCACCGCCAGCAGGCGGTTGAGATTCACCAGGCCGCTCACCTGGAACAGGTCTTCCTGGGAGAGCTTGAATTGGCGCAGCAGGAAATCCGCCACCGGGCCGGGACAGTTGTCGGCCACCTCCAGGCGCACCGCCTCGCCGTAGTTACGCTGGGGCAGTTCGCCTTCCAGGGCCATGAGCAGATCGTCGATTTCCTCCTCGCGCACGAACAGATCCGAGTTGCGCGTCAGGCGGAACTGGTAGCAGCCGGTCACCTGCATGCCCTGAAAGAGGTCGCCTACGTGGGCGTGCAGGATGGAGGACAGGAAGACGAAGTCAAGATCACCCTTGGCGATCTCCCGGGGCAGGCGGATGAGCCGGGGCAGGGAGCGGGGGGCCTGTACCACGGCCATGCGGCTCTCGCGGCCGAAGGCATCCTTGCCCTCCAGGGTGACGATGAAGTTCAGGCTCTTGTTGAGAATCCGCGGAAAGGGGTGTGCCGGGTCCAGGCCCAGGGGCGAGAGCACCGGCAGCAGTTCACGGTGGAAGAACTCCTTCACCCAGGTGGCCTGCTCGGTATTCCAGCTGGTGCGGCGTACGAAGCGGATATTTTCCAGTTCCAGGGCCGGGATGAGGATCTCGTTGAGGGTGGCGTACTGGTCATCCACCAGGTCATGGGCCTGGGCGCCCACCCGCAGCAGTTGTTCGGCGGCGGACAGTCCTTCGGGCCCCGGGGTGTTCACCCCCAGTTGCACCTGTTGCTTGAGGCCGGCCACCCGCACCTCGAAGAATTCATCCAGGTTGGTGCTGGAGATGCACAGATAACGCAAGCGCTCCAGCAGTGGCATGGATTCTTCCTTGGCCAGATCCAGCACGCGGCGGTTGAAGGCCAGCAGGCTCAGTTCGCGATTGAGATACAGCTCGGGGTTGGACAGGTCGATGTCGTTCATGGCACCAGGTGCAGATGAGGGCGGGGTTCACGAAAGCTTAATAGTGCCATATGACGGTGATGTGAATCCTGCCGTGGCGTGTCGCAGCGATGCGCAGAGATTAAAAGGACAAATACGACAGGATTAACAGGATCAACGGGATTTCAGATCGAAATCCCCAACAATCATGTAAATCCTGTTAATCCTGTCCATTCCCTTGCTCTGCGTCTCTGCGGCTAGCCGTGTTTCAAGCCATCAGAAACTCAAGCAGGGCCTTCTGGGCGTGCAGGCGGTTTTCGGCTTCGTCCCAGACCACGCTCTGGGGGCCTTCAAGGACCTCCGTGGCGACCTCTTCTTCCCGGTGTGCCGGCAGGCAGTGCATGAACAGGGCGTCGGGGTTTGCCTGGGCCATGATCCCGGCGTTGACCACGTAGCTGGAGAAGGCCTGGCGGCGCTGGCTCTGTTCGTCCTCCTGGCCCATGCTGGCCCAGACGTCGGTGACCACCAGGTCCGCGTCCCGGGCGGCCTCACGGGGATCGCGCACGATGCGTGCGCTCTCGCCAGCCTGTTTCAACAGCTTCGGGTCCGGGTCGTAGCCTTTGGGGCAGGCCATGCGCAGTTCAAAGCCCAGACGCATGGCGGCGCTGATGTAGCTGTTGCACATGTTGTTGCCGTCGCCCACGTAGCAC
>JBHEOJ010000106.1:0-7617 GCA_046260855.1 Thioalkalivibrio sp. | reverse complement strand
GCCTGGACCGTGGCCAACGACCAAGACCACGCACTCATCGAACCCTTCAGCCTGGCCCGCTTCGACCGCTTTGAACTGGTGGGCGAGCGGGGGGCGGCTTCGGTGGGGCATTGAGGTTTCATTACATGCTTGGGCTGATCACGCAGAGGGCGCAAAGACGCAGAGAGCGCAAAGGAATACTGATGTTGAATTGTATGCGGAGTGAGCAGCAAATTCATAAGCCTTCGGATTTAGGGTGTTCAGTGTCTTTATACAAAAAATCTCTGCGTCCTCTGCGTCTCTGCGTCCTCCGCGTTCCAACACGAGCACCAGCAAAAGACACTCACCCATGAAACTCATTTACTGCCCCAAGGTCGGCACCCGCCCCGCGTCAGAGTTCGTCTATGGCGGCCTCTGGCGGCCCATGCCTGATCCGGATACCAGTTCGGATATCGACTGGTCCCATTATGTCTTTCACCGCGACGGTGCCCCGGGTGTGCAACGGGAGTGGTGGTGCCATGCGCCCACGGGCATGTGGTTCGTGGTCGAGCGTGACACCTTCAAGGATGAATTCCTGCGCACCCTCACTGTGGCCGAGGCCATGAAGGAAGCTGCCGATGCCTAGCTTGCTCGTAGGCCGGATAAGGCGCAGCCGCATCCGGCACACCATCGGCAGGGGGCTTGGCGGATGCGCTTCGCTTATCCGTCCTACGACGCCGGGCACCATGACCTCGGTCGAGGCTATGAAGGAGGCGACTGATGGCTAGGCGCCTTCCACCACAGCCGGGGGAATGGATCGACCGGGAGCGTGTGTTGCGCTTTACCTTCGAGGGGCGTGAGTACAGCGCCTTTGCCGGGGACACCATCAGCTCGGCATTGCTGGCCCACGGCGTGCGCGTGTTGGGGCGCAGCTTCAAGTATCACCGGCCCCGGGGCGTGTTTTCTGCGGCCAATCACGACACCAACGTGCTGCTGCAGTCTGATAGCGACTACAACATCCGCGCTGATGTGCTTGCCGTGGAAGAGGGCATGAAACTCACCGCCGTGAATACGGTGGGCGGCCTGGACAAGGACCGGGGACGCTTCATCGAGAAGTTCTCCTCCATGCTCCCGGTGGGTTTCTACTACAAGACCTTCCACCGTCCTCGCGCCCTGTTTCCCTTCTGGGAAAACCAGATCCGCAGGATGACCGGCCTGGGACGCATCGACACCGCCTGGCCCCAGACCCGTCTGCCAAAGCGCCACGGCTTTTGCGACCTGCTGGTAGTGGGGGCCGGGGCCTCAGGCCTGTCCGCCGCCATCACCGCCGCAGAAAGCGGCGCCAATGTCTGGCTGGTGGACGAAAACCCCCGCGCCGGGGGCAGCCTGAATGATCAGCAGGCCAATGTGCAGCGCGACGAGCTGCTGACGCGCATGGGGCATCTCGACAACATCACTTTTCTGCCCAACACCGTCGCTGCCGGCTGGTACGCCGATCACTACATCCCCCTGGTGAGCCCCGAGGGTCTCATCCGCCTGCGTGCGCGGGCGGTGATTGTGGCCGGCGGCGTGTATGAACAGCCCGCCGTGTTTCGCAACAACGATCTGCCCGGGGTGATGCTGGCCAGCGGCGCCCTGCGCCTGGTGCATCGTCATGGCGTGGCTCCCTGCGAATCCGCCGTGATCCTCGCCGCCAACAGCGATGCCTATCGCGCCGCCCTGGAACTCAAGTCCACGGGCATCTCGATCCATGTCATCGTGGACCTGGAAGACCCGCAGACCCGGGGCGATGTGTTCCTCCAGGCCCGGGATGCGGACATTCCCATCCGTGGCCGTAGCGCGGTCTACAGTGCAGAAGGGGATGGCCTGCTCGAGGCCGTCATGGTCTGCGAGTTGGACGGGGAGGGCAGGGTCCAACCCGAGACCGCGCAGCGCATCGTCTGCGACGGCCTGCTCATGTCCGTGGGCTATGCCCCTGCTGCGCCGATCCTCTATCAATCCGGTGCGCGGATGGTCTTCGCTGAGACCCTAGGTCAGTTCGTTCCGGAGACCCTAGGGCCCGGTGTGTTCGCCTGTGGCCGGGTCAACGGGGTGTTCGATGAGAATGCGCGCGCGGCGGATGGTGCCGCCGCCGCCGCCGAGGCGCTGCAATACCTGCAGATCAAGGCTGACAGCCATCCGCGACCTGGTCGTTGCAACGAGCGTATGTCACACCCGTGGCCCGTGTTTCCCCACCCCAGGGGCAAGGTGTTCGTGGACCTGGACGAGGACCTGCAACTCAAAGACCTGGAGCGGGCCGCCGCCGAAGGCTTCGACAACATCGAGCTGATCAAGCGCTACTCCACCGTGGGCATGGGTCCGAGCCAGGGAAAGCACGCCAACATGAATGCCGTGCGTATCCTGGCGCGCTTGAATGACCAATCCATTGGCGAGACCGGTACCACCACGGCCCGGCCCTTTTTCCATCCCGTGCCCGTGAAGCACCTGGCGGGGCGTCGTCTGCGCCCGGAGCGCCGCACGGCCATGCACGGCTGGCACAAGGATCAGGGCGCGGTGTTCATGCCTGCCGGTCACTGGCTGCGTCCCAAGTACTACGGCCCGGGTCCCGAGCAGGAGGCCATCCAGGCCGAGGTCATGGCCGTGCGCGAAGGGGTGGGGCTCATCGATGTCTCGACCCTCGGCAAGGTGGAGGTGTTCGGTCCCGATGCCGCACGCTTCATGGATCAGCTCTACACACTCAAGCTCTCCACCATGAAGCTGGGCATGACTCGCTACGCCCTCATGGTGGACGAGGCGGGCGTGATCATCGACGACGGTGTCTGCGCCCGCTGGGCGGTTGATCATTTCTACGTCACCACCACGACCACCGGTGCCGAGGCCATTTTCCGCCAGATGCAGCGGCTCATCGGCGAGTGGGGCCTGAAGCTGGATGTGGTCAATCGCACCAGTCAGATGGCCTCCATGAACATCGCCGGCCCCCTGTCCCGGGAGATCCTGCAGCCACTCACGGACGTGGACCTGGCCCAGGGTGCCTTTCCCTTCCTCGGCGCACGCCAGGGCAGGGTGGCGGGCGTGCCGGCATCGCTGTTCCGGGTTGGCTTCGTGGGTGAACTGGGCTACGAGATCCACGTGCCCGCCGCCCAGGCGCGCCACGTCTGGGAGGCCTTGATGGAGGCGGGCAGGGTAAAGGGTATCCGTCCCTTCGGCGTGGAGGCCCAGCGCCAGTTGCGCCTGGAGAAGGGCCACCTGATCGTGGGCCAGGACAGCGACGGCACCTCCAGCCCCTTCGATGCCAACATGAACTGGGCGGTGAAATTCGACAAGCCCTTCTTCCAGGGCAAGCGCAGCCTGCAGATCCTCAAGGAGCGTTCCGCCAACCGGCTGGTGGGTTTCCGGCTGCGTGCCAATCATCCCGGCCCCATCCCCAGGGAATGTCACCTGGTAATCGAAGACGGTGACATCGCCGGGCGCGTCACCAGCATCGGCTACAGCCCGAGCCTGGACGCCTGGGTGGGCCTTGCCATGGTGGAGCGCAGGCTGGCCGAAGCCGAATGCCTGTCCATTCGCGTGGACGGCGCGGTGATCATCGAGGCCCGGGTGGTGCCCACGCCCTTCTATGACCCTCAGGGTCTGCGCCAGAAGCTGGACTCAGCCAACGGGGTGTTGGCATGAACCGCCTGAGTCCCGCCCACGACATCCTGCCCCGTGACGGCTTTGAGTGGGGCGAGGTGCGCGGCATGCCCGCACCGCTCAATGCGCCTCAACGGCTGGCCACCTGGCTGGTGGATCTGAGCCCGCTGTCACGCGTGCTGGTGAAAGGTGGTGACGCGGCGGGCTGGTTGCGTGCTCGGGAACTTCCGGTGCCCGAGGAATGGTTTGTCTGCCACGAACTGCCGGCACACGGTCCCGACGCCTTCCTGGCCCGCACCGGAAACGCCGAGTTCCTGCTCCACGACGGACCGTCCGGTGGGCTGGCGCGGCATCTGGGGCCCTTGCCCGAGGAAGCACT
Organism: Thioalkalivibrio sp.; assembly: GCA_046260855.1. Classification (GTDB taxonomy): domain Bacteria; phylum Pseudomonadota; class Gammaproteobacteria; order Ectothiorhodospirales; family Ectothiorhodospiraceae; genus Thioalkalivibrio_A. The sequence goes on along the minus strand of JBHEOJ010000106.1, from coordinate 3,650 downwards.
CAACGGCACCCGTGTCCTGATACGCGATGACCAGGAGATCGCCCTGGGTGGCGAGCACGCAGTCAGACTCATGGCCGAGTTCTGTTCTCTGGATCTTTCCAGGTCGGGAGACGGCCTTATCTACACCCGCGTGGCCGGGGTGGGCGTGTGGCTCAGGGTTGAGACTGGCCCTGTCTATCGCATGGGCTGTGAGCCCAGCTACGGAGAATACCTATTCGAGACCCTGATGCACGGGGTCCGTGAAATGCAGGGGGAAGTCATCGGCTTTTCCGACTTCTACACATTCCGGGAGGATTGAACATGACACCCAAGGAAGCGAAGGCTTATCTCGAAAGTCACGATGTGAAATACATCCTGGCCCAGTTCGTGGATATCCACGGCGTGGCCAAGACCAAGTCTGTGCCCGTGAGCCACCTGAACGACGTGCTCACCGACGGCGCCGGTTTTGCCGGCTTTGCCGTGTGGGGGCTGCGCATGGGGCCCCATGAGTCGGACTACATGGCCCGGGGTGATCTCAACACCCTGTCCATCGTGCCCTGGCAGCCGGGTTATGCGCGCATCGTCTGCGATGGTTACGTGGACGGAAAGCCCTACATGCTGGATACCCGCAACATCCTGGCCGCCCAGATTGAACGCCTCAAGGAGCGGGGATGGAGTATGAACACGGGCCTGGAGCCGGAGTTCAGCCTGCTGCGCCGGGATGAGAACGGCGAGGTGATCCCTGCCGATGACTCCGATCGTCTGGACAAGCCCTGTTATGACTATAAGGGCCTGTCCCGTTCCCGGGAATTCCTGGAGCGCCTGGTGGAATCCCTGCTGGCCGTGAAGTTCGACGTCTACCAGGTGGATCACGAGGACGCCAACGGCCAGTTCGAGATCAACTACACCTACTCGGATTGCATGACCTCCGCCGACCGCTACGTGTTCTTCCGCATGGCGGCCGGTGAGATCGCCAACCAGTTGGGTCTCATCTGCTCCTTCATGCCCAAGCCCTTCTCCAACCGCACGGGCAACGGCATGCACATGCACATCTCCATCGCCGATGAGAACAACCCCAATATTTTCGAGGACCCCAGCGATCCCCGTGCCCTAGATCTCTCCAAGACTGCCTATCACTTCGTGGCCGGCCTGCTGGAACATGCGCCCGCACTCACCGCGCTCATGGCCCCCAGCGTGAATTCCTACAAGCGCCTGGTGGTGGGCCGCGCCCTGTCCGGTTCCACCTGGGCCCCGGCGTTCATCTCCTATGGGGACAACAACCGCACCTCCATGGTGCGCATCCCCAAGGGCCGCCTGGAACTGCGCCTGGGCGACGGTGCCTGCAATCCCTACCTGGCCGCTGCCGCGGTGATCGCCGCCGGTCTGGACGGTGTGGATCGCAAGCTCGAGCCCGGTGAACCCCAGAACTACAACTTCTACGACTGCAGCACATCGGAGTTGGCGGAGAAGGGCATTCATACCCTGCCCCAGAGCCTGCACGAGGCGATCACTGCCCTGGAGAAGGACACCCTGTTCGCCGAGCAGCTGGGCAAGGGCTTCATCGATGAGTTCATCAAGCTGAAGAACATGGAGTGGGTGGAATACTCCCGCCATGTCTCCGACTGGGAACTCAAACGTTACGTGGAATTCTACTGATCGAGGAGATTCCCCATGTGTGGAATCGTAGGACTATTGCTCAAGAACCCGGCGCTCAATGACAGCCTGGGCAAGTTGGTGACGCCCATGCTGGAAAGCATGTCCGAACGCGGCCCGGACTCGGCGGGGCTCGCCGTGTTCGCAGACCGGGACCAGGGCGAGAAGTACAGCCTGTTCGCCCAGGACGAGCACTTCGACTGGGACGCCCTGGAGCGGGCCCTGGACGAGGCCCTGGTGCCCACGCCGCGTGTCGAGTCCCGGGGGCGTTACGGGCGTCTGTATCTCACAGTGGAGCCGGACACCCTGCGTCACTGGCTGGCGGAACACTTCCCTGAACTGCACGTCCTCAGTGCCGGGCACTTCATGGACATCTACAAGGACGCGGGTCACCCGGCGGCCATCGCCGAGCGCTACGGCTTCACCGGGCTGAGCGGCAGTCACGCCATAGGTCATACGCGCATGGCCACGGAGTCGGCCATCACCCCGGCCCATGCCCATCCCTTCACAGCAGGTCAGGACTTCTGCCTGGTGCACAACGGATCGCTGTCCAATCCCTACAAGATCCGCCGCAGTCTCGAACGCAAGGGCATCCACTTCGAGACCGACAACGATACCGAGGCCGCCTGCCGTTTCCTGGAATGGCGTCTGCGGGACGGCGACAGCCTGGAGGATGCCCTGGCCCAGGGTTTCTCCGTGCTGGACGGTTTCTACACCCTGCTCATGGGCACCCAGGACAAGCTGGCGCTGGTGCGCGATCCCTTCGCCTGCAAGCCCGCCGTGGTGGCCGAGACCGACGACTACGTGGCCATCGGTTCCGAATACCGGGCGCTTGCCAATCTGCCCGGCGTGAAGGAGGCCATGCTGTTCGAACCCAAGCCCGAGGAGATCTACTCGTGGACACGATGAATCAGAGCGCCGAGGCCTTGCGCTTCGACCTGGGCGACAGCACGGTGCGCGACCTCAACCAGTACCTGCACCACGAACTGTCCGCCGACGGCGTGCGGCACATCGAGGTGGCCAATCCCAACGGCCAGCACAACATCGCCGTGGGCGTGGATTCCCCCGTGTCCGTTGACATCCAGGGCCATGCCGGGTACTTCGTGGGCGGCATGAACAAGCTGGCCCACATCACCGTGCACGGCAACGTGGGCTGGAGCGTGGGCGAGAACATCATGTCCGGCAGCATTCGCGTGAAGGGCAACGCCTCGGAGTGCGTGGCCGCCTCGGGCCACGGTGGCCTGGTGGTCATCGAGGGCGATGCATCGTCGCGCTGCGGCATCTCCATGAAGGGCTGCGACATCGTGGTGGGCGGCAGCGTCGGCCACATGTCGGCCTTCATGGCCCAGGCCGGCACCCTCCTGGTGTGCGGCGACGCGGACCCGGGCCTGGGGGATTCCCTCTATGAAGCGGTGATCTACGTGCGCGGCAGCATCCACGGCCTGGGCGCCGACGCCCAGGAGGAACCCATGAGCAACGATGACTACGCCAAGGTGGCAGACCTGCTGGAAAGGGCAGGTTTCGATTATGACCTCCAGGAATTCAAGCGCGTGGCATCCGCCCGCAGCCTGTACCACTGGAACGCCGATCACCACCAGGAGTATTGAGCCATGTCCAAACCCATTTATATCGAGCCCAACTACACCTACGGCGATCACACCCTGCACTACATTCAGCAGGCCGCCGAACACGGGCTCTACGAGATCCGCGGGCTGGGCGCCAAGCGCCGCCTGCCCAATTTCGACGACCTGACCTTCCTCACGGCATCCGCTTCCCGCTACCCGCTGGAAGGCTATCGGGAGAAGTGCGAGACGAAGACCGTGCTCGGTACCCGCTTTGCGAGCAATCCCATCGAGCTGGGCATCCCCATCACCATCGCCGGCATGAGCTTCGGCGCGCTCACCGCCCAGGCCAAGGACGGTCTGGGCCGCGCCGCCAGCGAGATGGGTACCTCCACCACCACCGGTGACGGCGGCATGACCCCCGAGGAGCGCCGTTCCTCCAAGACACTGGTGTAC
>JBHEOJ010000105.1:0-7891 GCA_046260855.1 Thioalkalivibrio sp. | reverse complement strand
ACCTCCACGTGGGGCATCCAGTCGTTGAGGATCATGTCCTTCTTGCCGATGCTGCGGCAGTTGCGTGAGACGGCGACCTGGCGTTGCAGGCCCAGCTTTTCGGCGACATCCAGTTCGATGGCGGTGGCGCACATGAAGGTGAGCGAGGTCTGTTGCAGCGCGCGGCCGAAGCTGCCGAACATGGGCCGGTAGTGCACCGGCTGGGGCGTGGGGATCGAGCCGTTGGGGTCGCCCATGGGGGCGCTGGCAATGGCGCCCCCCTTGATGATCATGGGGGGCTTCACACCAAAGAAGGCCGGTTTCCACAACACCAGGTCCGCCAGCTTGCCTACCTCGATGCTGCCCACCTCGTGGGAGATGCCGTGGGCGATGGCCGGGTTGATGGTGTACTTGGCGATGTAGCGACGCACCCGCAGGTTGTCCGCGTCACTGTCATCGCCGGCCAGACTGCCACGCTGTACCTTCATCTTGTGAGCGGTCTGCCAGGTGCGCAGGATCACCTCGCCGACCCGGCCCATGGCCTGGGAGTCCGAGGCGATCATGGAGAAGGCGCCCAGATCGTGGAGGATGTCCTCGGCGGCGATGGTCTCGCGGCGGATACGGGATTCGGCGAAGGCCACGTCCTCGGGGATGGCCGGGTCCAGGTGGTGGCAGACCATGAGCATGTCCAGGTGCTCGTCCACGGTGTTTATCGTGAACGGGCGTGTGGGGTTGGTGGAGGAGGGCAGCACGTTGGCCTGGCCGCAGGCGCGGATGATGTCCGGGGCATGGCCGCCGCCGGCGCCCTCGGTGTGGTAGGTGTGGATGGTGCGGTCCTTGAAGGCGGCCAGGGTGTCTTCCACGAAGCCGGACTCGTTGAGGGTGTCCGTGTGGATGGCCACCTGCACGTCGAAGACCTCGGCCACGTTCAGGCAGTTGTCGATGGCTGCCGGTGTGGTGCCCCAGTCCTCGTGCAGCTTGAGTCCCATGGCGCCGGCCTCCAGCTGTTCGCACAGGGCGTCCGGCTGGCTGGCGTTGCCCTTGCCCAGGAAACCCAGATTCATGGGGAAGGCCTCGGCGGCCTCCAGCATCCGGTTAATATGCCAGGGACCGGGGGTGCAGGTGGTTGCGTTGGTGCCCGTGGCAGGGCCGGTACCACCGCCGAGCATGGTGGTGATACCGCTGGTGAGCGCCTCTTCGATCTGCTGGGGGCAGATGAAATGGATGTGGGCGTCGATGCCACCGGCGGTGAGGATCATGCCCTCGCCGGCGATGACCTCGGTGCCCGGGCCTACCACGATGGTGACCCCGGGTTGGGTGTCCGGGTTGCCCGCCTTGCCGATGCCCTGAATGCGTCCGCCCTTGATGCCCACGTCCGCCTTGACGATACCCCAGTGGTCGATGATCAGGGCGTTGGTGATGACCGTGTCCACCACGGTTTCGCCCCAGCGCTGGGACTGGCCCATGCCGTCGCGGATTACCTTGCCGCCGCCGAACTTCACCTCGTCGCCGTAGATCGTGTAGTCCTTCTCCACCCGGACCACCAGCTCGGTGTCGGCCAGGCGGACCCGGTCCCCGGTGGTGGGGCCGTACATGTCGGCGTAGGCGGTGCGTGAGATGCGGATGCTCATGGGGGCGGCTCCTTATGAAGTCTGTTCGGTTTCGTCGTCGGCTTTCGGCAGCGGGCCCATGACTCGACCCTGAAAGCCGTAAACGCGACGCTCGCCACCGTAGGGCACCAGGCTCACGGTGCGCGTCTGGCCGGGCTCGAAGCGCACGGCGGTGCCGGCGGGGATGTCCAGGCGCAGGCCGAGGGCGGCGTCCCGGTCGAAGTCCAGGGCGTTGTTGACCTCGTGGAAGTGGTAATGGGAGCCCACTTGGATGGGACGGTCGCCCCGGTTGGTCACCTCGAAACTGCGCCCTTGCTGTCCGGCGTTGAGCTCGATCTCGCCATCGGCGAGCAGATATTCACCTGGGATCATGGTCGTCTACCTCACCGGTTCGTGAACGGTGACCAGCTTCACCCCGTCGGGGAAGGTGGCCTCCACCTGGACTTCAGGGATCATCTCCGCCACGCCGTCCATTACCTCGTCGCGGCTTAGCACCTCGCCGCCCAGGGACATGAGTTCGGCGACGCTGCGCCCGTCCCGTGCCCCTTCCAGGATGGCGGCGGAGATCAACGCCACCGCCTCGGGATAATTGAGTTTCAGCCCCCGGTCACGGCGGCGTTCCGCCACCAGGGCTGCGGTGAACAACAGCAGCTTGTCCTTCTCTCTGGGTGTCAGTTCCATGCAGGGCTCCGTTTATCAGGTGGACCAGATTCTTGGGGGGCAGGCCGGGCGCTCCATGACCAGGGGGCGCAGCACCGACCAGCTCGCCACCAGGGCCTCCCACAGGGCCTCCCCGGCGGGGGCCAGCCAGCGGCAGACCAGCAGGCCGTCGCCGGACTCTGCGCCGAGCAGGGTGCAGCCGGGCTTGGGCCCTGGTCGGGCGTGCATCGCCTCGCGCAGGGCGTCGAGCATCGCCGGTGTGGCGGGCCAGGCCACCAGGGTGGCCAGGTACCCCTGCCCGCCCATGCCCCAGGGGGCCGTGAGGGTGGGGCTGCCGCCGTCCAGACGCAGCCGCTCGTCAAGCAGGGGGTGGTCTCCCTGCCAGACCTGCAGGCCCGCATCGCAGGCGCCGGTGTCAAAATGATCGCCACTGCCGGGTCGTCCCAGTCCGAGTAGATCCCAGGCCAGCAGTCGGGCGCCGGATTCCAGGTCGAAACGGTTGTGCATCCGGACCCGGGCACCGCCGTGCAGGATGTTCAGGGCCGGCAGCCATTCCAGGCTGGCGTCGTCGGCGACCCGAAAGCGCTGGTTCTGTCGTGCCCAGGGCCCGGCGGAGCGGTAAAACTTTCCGGCGGCGGGGGTGGTGACCAGGGCGTGAGCGCCGCTGGCCACGGAGATATTCACCTCCAGCCGGTCGCCGCCCACCACGCCGCCGGGCGGATGGATGAGGTAGCTGTGGCAGGGGGCGCCCTCGGGGTGAAAGCTGCGCTGGACCCGCAGCGGCCCCTCGTGGCGGCGACGGCTCATGACACTGCGTTCACCCCGGGCCTCGAAGCCCAGCTCCAGGCTGGCGAGCCAGCCGGTGTCCACCTCAGACCGCCCAGGCTATGACCAGGCCGGCCGCCAGGATGGCGATGCCGCCGGCACGCACCATCAGGGGGCCGCGCAGCCAGGTCCGGCCCAGCCGGCCGGCCGCCAGGCCCAGCCCCACCAGGGCGGCGGAGCTGAACAGGAAGCCGTTGGCAAACAGGGTGGCGGACATGCCTGCGCCCATTTCCGCGCCGTGGGCCAGGCCGTGAAACAGGGCAAACATTGCCGCCAGGCTGAGACCGAAGGGCAGGGGCAGGTTGCGGCCCAGGGCGATGAGCGCACCCACCAGGATCACGGAGCCGACAATGCCCAGTTCGATCCATACCCCCGGCACACTGGCCAGGCCGATGACAAAGCCGACGGCCAGGGTCAGTACAAAGATGCCCGCCACCCCGTAGCCGTGCTGTCTCTGGTGCAGCTGGGATGCCCACAGACCCAGCCCCACCATGGCCAGCAGGTGGTCCAGGCCCATGAGCGGGTGCAGGAGCCCGGCCAGCAGGCCGGACTCCATCCCGTGACCCGGGTGGGCGAGGGCAAGGCCGGGGCTGATCAGTAAAAGGGCGGTGATGATGAATCGCAGGATCATGTCAGGCTCCATCTGTGGTTATGCACGCACCAATCCCATGCAGGAAGCAGGCCAGGCACCAATTCACAGCATGGGACAGACGGATTCGGGCTTCCATGACGACGAGCGTGCGCCATGAGAGTGCATTCGCACCGCTATGGTGCGTGCGTCTCAGCTAGTCCGGGGAGGGCAGGGGCTGCTAATCTGATGGGTACTGAAGACACGATCTTCATCTGACATCTCCCGAGGAGCTCCCATGCGCGACACTCAGAACCTGGATGACCTGGTCCGCCGTCTGGCGGATCTGATGCCCGATTCCGTCAAACACCTGCAACAGGACATCGAAAAGAACCTCAAGTCGGGGCTGTCCAGCGCCATGCAGCGCATGGACCTGGTGACCCGGGAGGAATACGAGGTGCAGGCCACCCTCCTGGCCCGCAGCCGGGAGCGGCTGGCGGAGCTTGAGGCTCGGGTGCATGCCCTGGAAAAGGTCTTGTCGGACCGAAATGAATCTTCCGAATCCATTGAATAAGGGAATAAATCACAGCGTGCCTGCATCATCTTGACGCTACCCAAAGGGGGGCTATGGAAGCTGGGCTGCTATTCGACTTTAGACTTAGTCTAAACCCATCAGCGCATCAGCAAGTAATTACGTATTGAAGCCGCGGCTTCAAGTCGCGGCTCCCACCATAAATCACCAAGCCGTCAAAAGGCTGGAGGGATATCTAACATGAAAAAAACGGATCAAGGTACCTGGGAATGGCTGCGTAGCTACACCCGTGACAGCGGCGCAAGCTCCCAGGACATGCAGATTTTCGACGAGGTCTCGTCCCGCCGTCAGTTCTTCGGCACGGTAGGCAAGGGCGGCGCCGCCCTGGCGCTGCTCGGCTTTGGTGCCGGCACCGAGGCTGCCATGCAGGGTCTGTTTGGTCGGGGCATGATCCCCGCCGCCTGGGCTAGCGAGCCGGTGGAGATCACCGACGACCAGGCCAAGCACATGCTGGCCGACGCGGGCAAGGAAGGCCTCATTGTCTACAACCAGCGTCCCATGAACGCCGAGACCCCCCCGCACCTGCTCAAGGACGCGGTGACCCCGGCCAAGTACCACTTCATTCGCAACAACGACCAGATCTCCGAAAAGGCCATGCGCAAGAACGCCCAGGGCTGGAAGATGGAGATCGAGGGCGAGGTCAACCAGAAGGTCTCCTTCACCCTGGATCAGCTGCAGGGTATGAAGACCGTCAAGGTGCGCGCCCCCATCGAGTGCGGCGGCAACGGCCGTGCCCTGTTCGATCCTTCTCCCCGCGGCAACCAGTGGAAGTACGGCGCTATCGGTAATGCCGAATGGACCGGTGTTCCCCTGGGTGAGCTGCTCAACCAGGCGGGCCTGAAGAGCAGTGCCGTGTACACCGGCCACTATGGTGAAGAGCCCGTGCTGGGTGATCGGCCTCCCTTCTCCCGTGGCATCACCATCGAGAAGGCCATGGAGCCCCACACCATCGTGGCCTTCCAGATGAACGGTCACGACATCCCCGCCGCCCACGGTTTCCCCGTGCGTCTGGTGGTGCCGGGCTGGATGGGTAGTGCCTCCCACAAGTGGCTGAACAAGATCGTGATCCGTGATCGTGAGCATGACGGCCGCGGTATGACCGGATATTCCTATCGTATGCCCAAGTACCCGGTTGCCCCCGGCGAGCGTCCGCCTGAAGAGGACATGGTTGTGGCCACTGCCTGGCACATCAAGTCCCTGATCACCGGCCCGGCTGAAGGGACCGAGTTCAAGGCTGGCCAGACCGTCAAGGTCACCGGACAAGCCTGGGCCGGCGAGAACGAAGTCAAGGAGATGTGGGTGTCCACCGACTTCGGCCTGAACTGGACCAAGGCCAAGCTGGGCAAGCCCCACAACAAGTACTCCTGGCAGCAGTGGGAGACCGATCTCAAGTTCCCAAATCGTGGCTACTACGAGATCTGGGCACGGGGTGTGGACAATGAAGGCAACACCCAGCCCATCGAAGAGGCTTGGAATCCCCGTGGCTACAAGGGCCATAAGGTCCACCGTCTTCCGGTGACCATCCAGGCCTAAGTGAAATCCCTCCTTTAGGCCTTTGCGGCGGCCCGTTCATCGAGCCGCCGTTTTCTCGACTCACGACAACAAGAGGTGAGCATCAAGATGATCAAGCGACGCCATCTGCCCCTGTGGCTGACACCCCCGGCGATGCTGGCCACGTGGCTGGTGGCCTTCAGCGTTCCCACGGGCAGTCTGATGACGGAGGTTCATGCCGATGGGATGACCTCCCAGCAGCTTTTCGAGGTCCACTGTGCCGCCTGTCATTCCATCGAACTACCTATGACCCAGCGGCTTAACCGCAGTGACTGGGATTGGGTGATGGACGACATGGAGAAGTACGGTATGACCTGGCTTACGGATGAGCAGCGGGAGAAGATCGTGGATCATCTGGTGGAGAATTACGGTCGGGACGCGCCACGTTGATCATGCGTGGCTGACAGTCCATGACTGGCAGGACAAGACAGGCACCGCAAGGTGCCTGTTTTTTTATGTCAGCTGTATGGGGTTTATTCGGCGCGAGGCGGGTGCTGCGATCATGGTGGGCGACCGGTGATTCGCTACCGGGATAGATGTGAGAAAGATCTGCCGGGTCTTGAGGCGCGGCCTGCTTACCGCTAACCTCGCGCTATTGCGTCACGGATGACGGTCCCCAAGGAAGGACGCCATGAACCTCGCTATCATCAACGCCCGCGCCCTGGATGGCATCGACGCCCCGTCGGTGCAGATCGAAGTCCACCTGGCCAACGGCCTGCCTGCCTGCGCCATCGTTGGCCTGCCTGAAGCGGCAGTACGGGAAAGCCGCGAACGGGTGCGTGCCGCATTGCTCACCAGCGGCTTTGAATTCCCCGCCCGGCGCATCACCGTGAATCTCGCACCCGCCGACCTGCCCAAGGACGGCGGGCGCTTTGATCTGGGTATCGCCCTGGGCCTGCTGGCCGCTTCCGATCAGTTGCCGGCCTCGGAATTATCGACGTATGAATTCGTAGGCGAACTGGGGCTCAATGGTGAGTTGCGCCCGGTGCGCGGTGTGCTGCCCGCAGCCCTGGCGGCACGGGAGCAGGGCCGCACATTGGTGGTGGCCCGGGAGGATGCCGATGAGGCGGCCCTGGCCCGGGGTTGCCGTGTGCTGGCAGCGGATCACCTGCTGGGCGTCTGCGCCCACCTGCGCGGCGAGGCCATCCTGGCCGATCATCCCCCGCCCATCAGCGGCGAGAGTCCAGACGGTGGACCGGACCTGAGCGATGTGCGTGGTCAGCCCCAGGCGCGGCGGGTATTGGAGATCGCCGCCAGCGGTGAGCACCATCTGCTCATGATCGGTCCGCCGGGTACCGGCAAGACCATGCTGGCGAGCCGCCTGCCGGGGCTGTTGCCGCCCATGAGCGATGACGAGGCACTGGTGACCGCCGCCGTGCATACGGTGTGTGGCCATGCACTGGAGATTCAGCACTGGAAGCGCCGTCCGTTTCGTGCGCCCCACCATACCGCGTCCGGCGTGGCCCTGGTGGGTGGCGGCTCCACCCCGCGGCCGGGAGAGATATCCCTGGCCCACAATGGTGTGCTGTTTCTGGACGAGCTGGCGGAGTTCGATCGCCGGGTGCTGGATGTGCTGCGCGAGCCCCTGGAGAGTGGCCGTATCAGCATCTCACGAGCTGCGCGCCAGGCGGAGTTTCCCGCCCGTTTCCAACTGGTGGCGGCCATGAATCCCTGCCCTCAGGGCCATGACTGCGACCTAGCGCAGAACTGCCGCTGCAGTCCGGAACAGATTCGACGCCAGCGTGCGCGGCTTTCCGCCCCGTTTCTGGATCGCATCGACTTGTCAGTCCAGGTCCTGCGTCTGCCTCGGGATGAGTTGTTCGGTCAGCAGGGGCCGGCGCCCGAGGACAGTGCCACGGTGCGTGCCCGTGTGCAGGCCTGTCGCAGTCTGCAGTTGCAGCGCCAGGGCTGCGCCAATGCCCAGCTGGATGGCAAAGGGATTGGTCGCCACTGCGCCCTGAGTGTGCAAACCCGTCAGATGCTGGAGAAGGCCATGGACCATTTCCAGCTCTCAGCCCGTTCCGCCCATCGCATCCTGCGGGTAGCCCGCACGATCGCCGATCTGGCAAGAAGTGAATCGATTGCGCCGGAGCATCTGGCGGAATC
>JBHEOJ010000104.1:7718-7950 GCA_046260855.1 Thioalkalivibrio sp. | reverse complement strand
ATGCTGTCCCTGGCCGAGGCGGAAGACTGAACTGAAGTACGAAGTGTGAATTGGGAAGTGAGAATGCAAGTGTGAAGTGTGAATTGGGAAGTGGGAATTAAGAAATAGATGGATGGATGAAGCTAACGGGCAGGGAGGCTCCGTGGTCATGGATGATTTGCAGGGAAGGACCAAGCGGTTGGCGCTTGAGGTCATACAGCTGGTGGGGCAATTGCCCGGGTCCATGGAGGGC
>JBHEOJ010000104.1:0-7465 GCA_046260855.1 Thioalkalivibrio sp. | reverse complement strand
GGGCTGGTGTTGCTGTCCAACGCGGCGAACCTGCTGATCTTTACCACCGCCGGGATGGACCGGGGCGTGCCGCCGCTGATCGCCGAGGGGATGATGCTGCCCGACGGGCCGGTGGCCGATCCCCTGGCCCAGGCCCTGATCCTGACCGCCATCGTGATCGGTTTCGGTGTGCTCGCCTTTGCCGTGGTGCTGATTCACCGCGCATACGAAGTGGTGCGCGCCGATGACATGGATGAGATGAAGGACACGGATACATGACGCCGGTTGTCGCTTTACCCATCCTGATCCCGTTGCTGGCCGGGGCACTGTCCCTGGCCCTGTGGCGCTCTCGCACGGCCCAACGCACCCTCAGTGTGCTGGGCACCGCCGTTCTTATGTGGGCGTCCGTGGAGCTGCTCCTGACCACCTGGAACGATGGCATCCAGGTGATGCACATGGGCAGCTGGCCGGCCCCGTTCGGCATCGTGCTGGTGTCCGACATGCTCGGTGCCATCATGGTGGTGCTCACGGGCATCATCGGCCTGGCCACAGCGGTGTATTCACTCTCCGGCGTGAGCCGGCGCCATGAACACTACGGTTACTACCCGCTCATGCACCTGTTGCTGGCGGGCGTGAACGGTGCCTTCCTCACCGGTGACATCTTCAACCTCTATGTGTGGTTCGAGGTGATGCTGGTGGCCTCCTTCGCCCTGTTGATCCTGGGCGGCGAGCGGGCCCAGATGGAAGGCGCGATCAAGTACGTGACCCTGAACCTGTTGTCCTCGGCCCTGTTCCTGACCGGCATCGGCCTACTCTACGGCCTGACCGGTACGCTCAACATGGCGGACCTGGCGGTGAGGCTGGATGGTGTGGAGGACACCGGGTTGATCACCGTGATCGCCATGCTGTTCATGGTGGCCTTCGGCATCAAGGCCTCGGCCTTCCCGTTCTTCTTCTGGCTGCCTGCCTCCTATCACACGCCGCTGGTGGCGGTGTCTTCCCTGTTCGCGGGCCTGCTAACCAAGGTGGGTGTGTACGCCCTGTTCCGCGTGTTTACCCTGATCTTTGACCAGGACACGGGTTACACTCACACCATCCTGCTCTGGATGGCGGCTCTGACCATGCTCACCGGTGTGCTCGGTGCGGCCGCCCAGTTCGAGTTCCGGCGCATCCTGTCCTTCCACATCATCAGCCAGATCGGTTACATGATCCTTGGGCTGGCGATATTCACACCCCTGGCCATCATCGGCGGCGTCTTCTATCTGATGCACCACATCATCGTGAAGGCGAACCTCTTCCTCATCAGCGGCGTGGTGTACCGGCTCAAGGGTAGCCATGATCTGAAGAAGATCGGCGGTCTTTACCGCAGCCATCCCTGGCTGGGTGTACTGTTCCTGGTGCCGGCCCTGTCACTGGCCGGACTGCCGCCCCTGTCGGGCTTTTTCGCCAAGTTCATTCTCATTCGTGCCGGTGTCGAGGAGCAGATGTGGTGGGTGGTGGCCGTGGCCCTGGTGGTCGGCCTGCTCACCCTGTATTCCATGATCAAGATCTGGGCCGAAGCCTTCTGGAAGGCCCAGCCGGAAGGTGGCGAGCGCCCCGTCGATCCCGACTCCATGCCGGGTCCCCTGTGGCCGATGGTGCTGCCTATTGTGGCGCTGGCACTCATGACCCTGTTCATCGGCCTGTGGGGCCAGCCCATCTACCTGCTGGCCGAGCGCGCCGCCATTGAGATGCTGGATTCCTCCCGTTACATCGAGGCGGTGCTCGGTTCTGCCCAGGGCGTGCGCCGATGATCGCCCTGGTGTGGAACGTGGCCCTGGCGCTGATCTGGGTGGCGCTCACCGGCAGCTTCACCAGCGCCAACGTGCTGATCGGTTTCATCCTCGGGTACCTGATCCTGGGCTTCTCCTTGGGACACAAACCCGAGTTCGGCAATTACGCACGCAAGCTGCCGCAATTTGTGCGTTTCGTCGGTTTCTTCATCTACGAGTTGGTGATGTCCAATCTCAAGGTGGCCCACGATGTGCTTACCCCTACCCATCACATGCGCCCGGGGGTGATCGCGTTTGTCCTGGAGGCACGCACCGACGGAGAGATCACCATCGTTGCCAACCTGATCTCCCTGACCCCCGGCACCCTGAGTCTGGATGTGTCCAGCGACAAGAAGGTGCTCTACATTCACGTCATGTATCTGGACGACGAAGCCGAGGTACATGCCAGCATCAGGTACCTGGAGTCCCGGGTGCTGGAATTGCTGCGCTGAGGGGAATAGACATGTTGCAGATTTCGGCCTTCATTGCGTATTTTTTCCTGAGCCTCGCCATGGTGTTCGGTTTCGTGCGCCTGGTGCAGGGCCCCAGTCTGCCGGACCGGGTCGTGGCCCTGGAGCTGATTGCCTCGCTAACCATCGGTTATATCTCCGTGTACGTGGTCACCAGCGGCAAGACCGCCTTCCTGGATGTTGCCATGGTGCTGGCCCTGACCGCCTTTCTGACGGCGGTGGGTTTTGCCCGTTACCTGGAGAAGGGAGGAAAAAATGCTAGCTGATATCTTCACTGGCATCCTGCTGATTTTGGGTGCTGGCTTCATGCTCATCGCGGCCCTGGGGGTGTGGCGCATGCCCGACCTGCTCACCCGCATGCATGCCACCACCAAGTCCGGTGTGCTGGGGGCGGGGCTGATGCTGGTGGGTGTGATCGTGTACTTCTCTGATATGAACGTGACCGCACGGGCCCTGGCGGTGATCATCTTTGTGATGCTCACCTCCCCGGTGGCCGCCCACGTGATCGGACGGGCCGGTTACTTCATCGGCGTGCCCCTGTGGGGTGACAGCCGCAAGGACGAGCTAAAGGGGCGTTATAATGATGAGACTCACACCCTGGCGAGTCCGCCTTCGGCCGGGGATCGGCCGAAGGATGAAGATTGAAGGCGAAAGGATGAATTAGGCTGGCTTCATCCTTCATCCCTGCCTTCAACGACCTCCAGTACCACCTCCACATTCCCGTGCAGTGCCTTGTGTACCGGACACTCGTCGAGCATGCGTTTGAGGGTCTGGCGTCCCATTTCGTCCAGGGTGGCCTCCACCCGGAGCCGGACCTCGATCGTGTCGATGCAGCACTGTTGCACGCTGACGCGCCAGTGCAGTTCCAGATACAGGGAGGTGGGCAGCTGGCGGCGTTCCAGAAAGCGCACGGCGAACTCACACAGGCAGCCACCCAGGGCCACGGCCAGGTGCTCCACCGGGCGCAGGCCCAGGACGCCGGCGTGGTGGGGTTCGTGTGTCTCCAATTGCAGCTGGCCATCCGCGCCCCGTCGTAACACCATGGTGCCGCTGCTGGGCGGTTTGGCATCCCCGGGGCGCGCGAGCGCCGAAGGCGGGGAGACGGGCAGGTGATTGGCTTCCGATTCCATCATGTCATCTAAGGCTAGTGGCCCGGAAGGGACAGGGAAACAGCCACTTTGGGGTATGCCCCATGAGTAATGTGGGTACTTTGCTGCGCTAGCAGGCTGTTTGCGCGAGGCATTCACCTTGCTTACAAGTGAGTAACAACTGTCTTGACAGATTCTTATTTCTTGCTATCTAATATTCTAACGATCTTTAGAGTATTAGATAATGTCACATCGCGCGCTAAAGAACCTGCTCTATGAGCAGGTCACTCGGATTGCCAAGGCGACGGCCAATGCAAAGCGTCTGGAGCTGATCGAGATCCTCTGCCAAGGGGAGAAGAGCGTGGAGCAGCTTGCCGCCGACGCGGAGATCAGCGTGAAGCTGACCAGTGCACACCTCAAGGAGCTACGACAGGCGCGGCTTGTCGAAACGCGGCGTGAAGGACGCAACGTCTTCTACAGCCTGGTGGATCGTCATGTGGCCGATTTCTGGGTCATGTTGCGCAGCCTGGCCGAAGAGCGCCTGCTGGAGTTGCAGGCCGCCACCCGCGACCTGGCGGCCCGACCCGATGAGCTGGCGCCTATGGATCGTACCCGTCTTTTAGAGCAGGCCCGTCGAGGCGAGGTGATCGTGATCGACGTGCGTCCTGATTCCGAATACAGCACGGCCCACCTGCCTCACGCCCGCTCCATCCCGCTGTCTGAATTGAAGTCCCGTTTAGGCGAGATCCCTCCTGACCGGCCGGTGGTGGCCTACTGCCGGGGACCTTTCTGCGTCATGGCCAAGGAGGCTGTGGAGATCATGTCCAGGGAGGGCATCAAGGCCATGAGGATGGAGGACGGCGTCGCGGAGTGGCGAATGCTCGGTTTGCCATTGGAATCGGCGTAGTCAGGTCCGCAGGGGTATCGGTACCCAAAAGCCATCACAGTGAATGAATGTGCGGTCGGTGACGACCCCAGGAGGCAGGAGATGTTCTTCAAGCAGTTACCCACCCGGGAATCTTCCCTTTCCTATTTGTTTGGTTGCGGCACCCTCGGCAAGGCCCTCGCGGTGGACGTGGTGGCCGGTGACGAGCAGTGGTTCATGGACCAGGCGCACGAGACGGGTGTGGCCATCACCCACGTCATCGACACCCATGTGCATGCCGATCATTACTCTGGCGGCCCCGCCCTTGCTCGCTTGGCAGGCGCCGAATACTGTCTGCATGAGTCAGATGCCTCGGTGGTCAAATTCCCGTTCCATGCGCTCAAGGACGCAGACGTGATCGAGGCGGGCAACGTGAAGGTCGAGGTGTTGCATACGCCGGGTCACACGCCCGACAGTATCTGTCTTCTGGTGACCGACATGCGGCGCGCTGAACAGCCCTGGTTCGTCCTCACCGGTGACACGCTGTTCATCGCCAGCATCGGTCGGCCCGATCTGGCCGGGCGTGAGGCGGAGATGGCCGCCCAGTTGTTTGACAGTCTGCGCGAGAAGATCCTCGGCCTGCCTCATGAGACGGAGATCTATCCGGGGCACTACGCGGGTAGCGTGTGTGGTGCGGGCCTGTCCGGCAAGCCTTCCTCCACCCTGGGCTTTGAGAAGCGCTACAACCCGGGGTTGGGTATCGAGGACCGGGACGAGTTCGTGCGCTTCCTGGTCAGTGACATCCCGCCGCGCCCCGCGCAGATGGAGCGCTACGTGGCCGCCAATATCGTCGGCACCGGCGACCCGGACGCGGGGCACTAGATCCATGGACAGGCAGCAGGCGGCAGACCACTACCGGGACTATCGGCATGGTATCCGGGTCAATCTGGATCAGTTCATCCATCAGTTGATCCAGGTGTTTCTGGTGGGCCTGACTATCGGCATGATGCGCACCGTGGTGCCGGCCCTGGCGGAGGCGGAGTTCGGCGTCCCTGAAGGCTCGTTCATGCTGCTCACCGCTTTCGTGGTGGCCTTCGGGTTCGTCAAGGGCACGCTCAATTTCGTGGCCGGCCGGCTTTCGGAGCGTCTGGGCCGCAAGACCGTGCTGATGCTGGGCTGGGCGGCGGCGATCCCCATCCCGTTCATGATCCTCTATGCCCCTTCCTGGAGCTGGATCGTGGCCGCCACCGTGCTGCTCGGAGTGAACCAGGGCCTGGCTTGGTCCATGACCCAGACTGCCAAGATGGATATCACCCGGGCGGATCAGCGCGGTCTGACCATGGGGCTGAACGAGTTCTCGGGCTATGTGGGTGTGGCCGTGGCAGGCATCGTCACCGGTTATATGGCCGCCGCCTTCGGGCCCCGCCTCGGCCTGCTGATCTTCGGCCTGGTGGTGATCGTCCTGGCCCTGGTGCTCACAGCGGTGTGGGTGCGCGAGACGGTGGACTGGGCCCGGGCGGAAGGGGCGCGTCATGCCGCCGGACGCAGCCAGGGGCCGCTGCCCCGCTATCCGCGCAACATCTCCGACCAACCCTCCACCTGGGAGGTGTTCACCCTCATGTCCTGGCGGGATCGGCGCATGGCTGCCTTCAGCCAGGCAGGCCTGGTGGAGAAGTTCGTCGATGCCCTGGTGTGGGTCTTCTACCCGGTGTTCCTGTACCAACAGGGCCTGGGCCTGGCTGGCATCGGCTGGGTGGTGGGCATTTATGGCTTCGTCTGGGGCGGTTCCCAGTTCTTTACCGGCAGGCTCTCCGATCACGTGGGGCGCCTCAAGCCCATCGTCTGGGGCATGTGGATCTGCGGCGCCGGAGTGGGGCTCACCCTGCTGGGCGATAACGTCTGGTGGTGGTCGTTCTCGGCGGTGGTGACGGGCTTCGGCATGGCCCTGCTGTATCCCAATCTGAGTGCGGCGGTGGCCGACATTGCTCATCCCAACTGGCGAGGGTCCGCCATTGGTATCTACCGCTTCTGGCGCGACCTGGGTTACGGCATCGGCGCCCTGGCCCTGGGCGTGGTGGCCCATGTGTGGGGTGCCGTGGAGGCCGGTTTCTGGTTCGTGACCATCGCCATGTTCCTGTCCGGTGCTCTGGTGTGGTGGTGGGGAGAGGAAACCCATCCCAACCTCAATCCTCAGGACAAACCCTGATCTAGCAGCCCAAGAGGAGCTATGTACATGAAGACCTGCTGGATAAGCGACTCCAGGCTAACGGCCGGGTGTTGTTGTGTGACATGTGCCTAGATGCGCGGGGATATGCTGCCGAGGACATAGTGGGTGGCTCCGAACGCAGTACCATGGGCGAGTTGGCTAAGGTCACGGCGGTTGCTGATCGTACACTTGTCTTCTGAACGACCCATAAGGACAGGTAATGCCAGTGCGCGTGTCGTGTCCGTTTGACCAGGACTGAGGAACCCCCGGAGCATGAGTGCTACACGAAGGACTCCCCTAGATGAGTGATGTCTCGCACGATCCATTCTCCCGCCAGGGTTTGAACATCGGCATCCTGGCCACCAGCCAGGCCCTCTACAACATGACGGCCATTACGGTCATGACCCTCAGTGGCCTAGTGGGCCTGCTTCTGAGCCCCAGCCCGGCCCTGGCCACCCTGCCGGTGTCGGCCATGATGCTGGGCACGCTGACCATGACCCTGCCGGCCTCCCTGTTCATGCAGCGGGTGGGGCGTCGCCGGGGTTTTATGGTGGGGACCAGCCTGGGCGCCCTGGGGGGACTGCTGAGCGTCTGGTCCATCTGGATGGGCTCCTTCTGGTTGTTCTGCCTGTCCAGCACTCTGTTTGGCTTCTACCAGGCCTTTGCCATGTATTACCGTTTCGCCGCCGCTGATGTGGCGCGACCCCAGTGGCGCAGCAAGGCCATCTCCCTGGTGCTGGCCGGTGGTGTGGTGGCGGCGATTCTAGGGCCTTTGAATGCCAGCCGTTCCATTGATCTGATACCAGGCCTGAGCAATGCCGGTCCCTATGCGGTGATCGCCGTGCTGTCCGTGCTGGCCTTCCTGTTGCTGGTCAACCTGCGCGTCCCGGCGGCCCGTGAGCCGGAGGGTGATGAGCCGCGCCGCCCCATGTCTACGATCGCCCGCCAGCCCGCCTTCATGGTGGCCCTGATCTCGGGGGCCTTCGGCTACGGCATCATGGCGCTGGTGATGACCGCTACGCCCCTTGCCATGCGCGCCCAGGGCT
>JBHEOJ010000103.1:0-8006 GCA_046260855.1 Thioalkalivibrio sp. | reverse complement strand
CCCTTGGAGTACGGCAGAACGTGGTCAAAGTGCAGATCGTCCTTTGAGCCACACATCGTGCACTTCCCACCATCCCGTTTCCAGACCTCAAGCTTTACATGCGTTGGGATGATCCGGCGATGCTTCGTACCACGAAAGCCAGTATCAACGGATGCGGTGTCGTCTTGTACTTCTTCAATGGCTTCTAAGCGGAACTTGAAAACCTTTCTTGCACCATCCAATTGCTGGCAAGAGTCTACGAGGTGAAAAAACCCGTTGTAGCTCCATATACCCTTTCTGAGCTTCTCATAGACTCGAACGAGATCAGGGCCTTTCTTACCAGCCTTGAATTCCTGCGCTGCACGGTGAAATTTGCCGTTTTCTGTTGGTCCGCCCCCAGGCAAGAACTCCGGTTGGTCAAGAGACTTGGGGTTGGGTGTTTCGGATGTTCGTGGGTGATCATGGCCCTCATAGATCAAGACCGCACCGTCCTCATGCACCTCATCTTGATATGGCGCGTTGGGCCGAACGGACATCAACACGACTGAATGCCCATTGCGAAGCCGAAAGTTCATGCCCCGCTGGAGTGAAGTGCCTTCCCTCTGACACATTTCAAAGTAGGAGAGAATTTCGTTTTCAGCGGCCACGACAGACCTCGCCACACAAATTGGCCCACAGAGGGACAACAAACAATCTGCTCCCTCGCGAAGCACACTGTAAACAGTGGATCAAAGGCCCGGTTTTAACTACTTAGTCTCTTCGCGCCTTCGCTAGAGACTAGCCCTAGACATTTTCCTTCTCCGCGCCTTAGCGTCTCTGCGAGAATCTAATTGAGATCCCCGCAAGCATCCCTTAGAGCTTGTTATGGCTGCCATCGCAGAAGGGCTGATTGCCCGTGCGCTTGCACTGGCATAGCCAGGCCTCTCCGCTCTTCTCGGCGGTAAAGGCGACGGGTTCGCAGCCGCTGCCCTGGTGGGAGCCGTCGCAGAAGGGCTGCTTCTTGGACTTGCCGCAGGCGCACCAGAAGTATTTCTTGCCGGCCTCCAGCTCCACGGCGATGGGTTCCTTGGCGGCGATCTCGGGCTTGCAGTTGCTCATCAGGGTTTTTCCTTTGGTTGGCGTCGATGTTGTTGTTCTCTGCCCTCCCCGGTTGCGGGGTCAAGAGGTCTGTGCTGATTACCAGGGCGCGGGGGGGCTGAGCTTTTCCAACAGGGCCTGGTGGGCCTGCATCTCCGCCTCGGAGGGACGGATGACTCGCAGCGGGGGGCGGCCTTCGGGGAGACTGCGCGGGGTTTCCTCGCTTCGCTCGCCATTGGCGCCGGGGGCGTCACCACCCAGGGACAGGGTCACCTGACCGCCGGTCATGGCGAGATAGACGTCGGCGAGGATGCGGGCATCCAGCAAGGCGCCGTGGAGTTCGCGCCCGGAGTTGTCGATCTGGTAGCGCTTGCACAAGGCATCCAGGCTGTTGCGCTGACCGGGGTGCATCTTTCTGGCCAGGACCAGGGTGTCCAGGACACCGGCGTATTCGGTGATCTGGCCCCGGGGGGCATCCAGCAGTTTCAGTTCGTGATCCAGGAAGCCCACGTCGAAGGGGGCGTTGTGGATGACCAGTTCGGCGCCGCGGATGAAGTCCAGGAATTCGTCCGCCACGTCGTGGAAGCGGGGCTTGTCGGCAAGGAATTCGTTGCTGATCCCATGCACCGCCTGGGCGCCTTCGTCGATCTCCCGGTCAGGCTGGAGGTAGTAGTGAAAATGCCGACGGGTCAGGCGCCGCCCCACCATCTCCACGCACCCGATCTCGATGATACGATGCCCCTGGGACGGTTCCAGGCCGGTGGTTTCCGTATCCAGCACCACCTGGCGGCGGTTGTTGTCCGGCAGATCGTTCAAATCATTCATGGTGTGTCCGGCTGGGGTCGGTGGATGGTGGCTAGGGTAAACGATGCCTGATCGCTTGGGCAAAATGCGCTTGGTGATTTACCACGAAGCTCACGAAGGGCACGAAGGGCACGAAGGGCACGAAGGGAAAAAACGGTTTTCTCGCCAAGACGCAAAGGGCGCTAAGAAATCTGAAAATGCGTTCCGGATTTTATTCATGATTTCCCTTTGCGCCCTTTGCGAGAGAAATCTATTTAAGGTTTTGATTTTACGTTCAGAGACTTCGTGCCCTTCGTGAGCTTCGTGGTAAATCTTTCGCCTTAAAATCTGTCGCCCCCCATCACCCCCCGGACAGCAGCTCGTCGATGGCCTCGTTGGCCAGCTGGTCGGCCAGTTCGTTTTCCGGGTGGCCGGTGTGGCCGCGCACCCAGTGCCATTCCACGTCGTGACCGGCGGCGGCCGCCTCCAGACGTTCCCATAGATCCTGGTTCTTCACCGGCTTGCCGTCGGCGGTGCGCCAGTTGCGGCGCTTCCAGGCGTGTATCCACTGGGTGACGCCCTGCTTCACATACTGAGAGTCGGTGGTCACTGCCACGGCGCAGGAGCGGCTCAGGGTCTCCAGGGCCACGATGGCAGCGGTGAGTTCCATGCGGTTGTTGGTGGTCTCGGCCTCGGCGCCCTTGAGGGTGCGCTCCTTGCCCTTGAAGCGCAGCATGGCGCCCCAGCCGCCGGGACCGGGGTTCCCGCGACAGGCGCCGTCGGTGAAGATTTCCACCCGAGCTTCGCCCGTCATGGCTTGAGCCTGCGCAGACCCGAGCCGGCCAGGCCGGCCGCCACCCGACGACGGGGGCTCCAGCGCGGGCGCATGGGGGTCAGCGTGGTCACACGCTTGCGGGCACGAATCACGTAGGCACCTCCAAAGTACGGCCAGAAACGGGCGCCCAGTGTCTCCATGAAGCGCAGGCGGCGCAACAACCCGGCGCGTTTGATGGGGGGACGGAAACCGACCGGCACACATTCGATCACCTCAAAGCCCAGCAGCCGGAGCCAGTCCTTGAGGCGCAGCACGCCGTAGTAGCGCCCACTCCAGGGGGCCGAACCGGCACGTCCGGCGAACAGACGACGCAGGCCCATGAGACTGAAGGGATTGAAGCCCACGATCAGCACATGGCCCTCGGGGATCAGGGCGCGCTCCACCTCACGAAGCACCTGGTGGGGGTCGGCGCAGTATTCCAGGACGTGGGCCAGCACCGCCACGTCCAGGGTCTCCGCCTGGATGGGCAGCGCCCGGGGCTGGGCCAGCACCTGGGCCGGTGGGGCGATGCCCAGGCTGACACGGTGGATGATGCGGCTGCCTTCCAGCAGGTCCATGGGCTCGCCCAGGTCCCCCATCTGCAGGGCGTGATAGCCGAACAACTGGGGCACGACCTCCTGGGCGTAGCTGCACAGGTCGGCCTTCAGCGCCTCGCCCGGGGGCGATGCGTACCAGGCGCGCAGGTCCTGGCGGTCCCGGATGACGTGGTCGGGGTTCATGGCCCACAGCATATCCCATGACCGGGGCAAATCCAGGCCGGCGGTCCGGCAAACCCGACAGATTAAAGAGAGGGAACCCTTGTCAGGGTTGTGGTGGATACCCCCCGGTCGCTATCCTTAGCGCCCATGAACCCCATCCGATTTATGGCCATTGCCGCCTCGCTGCTCGCGGTCCTCCTGCTGAGCGCCTGCGCCGGCCTCCAGACCCAGCCGGACGAGCCCCAACTGGCTGAAATACCAGATGAAAGCCTCCTCGAACATGTGCAGGCCCCGGACCAGGAGCTGCTCCTGGCCCAGGAACTGGTGGCCCCCTTCCCTGACCAGGGTCCAAGCGACGAACCGCATCCGGATGCGACCGAGGGTGACCGTGACATCTGGGACCGGGTGCGGGCCGGCATGGCCATGGAGGATCACAGCCATCATCACCAGGTCCTCTCCCACATCCAGTGGCACGTCAAACGCCCGGATTTCATCCATCGGGTGACTGCCCGCTCCGAACCCCTCCTGCATTACATCCTGGAGGAGATCGAGGCCCGTGAGCTGCCCACGGAGCTGCTGTTGCTGCCCATCGTGGAGAGCGCTTACCTGCCCTTCGCCTACTCCCATGGCCGGGCAGCGGGTATCTGGCAGTTCATCCCTTCCACGGGCCGGCATTTCGGTCTGAAGCAGAACTGGTGGTATGACGGGCGCCGGGACCTGCACGCCTCCACCCAGGCGGCCTTGGACTATTTGCATCAGCTCAATCAGCGCTTCGACGGCGACTGGCTGCTGGCCCTGGCCGCCTACAACGCCGGCCAGGGCAACGTGGCCCGGGCCATCTCGAAGAACGAGCGCCTGGGGCGGCCCACGGACTTCTGGAGCCTGGACCTGCCCCAGGAGACCCGCAACTACGTGCCCAAGCTGCTGGCCCTGCGCGCCCTAATGGAAGACCCCGAGGCCTATGGACTGGAACTCTGGTCCGTGCCTGACGAGCCCTATCTGGAACTGGTGCAACTGGACAGCCAGCTGGACCTGGCCGTGGCAGCCCGGCTGGCGGACCTGAAGATCGAGGAACTCTACGAACTCAACCCCGGCTTCAACCGCTGGGCCACCGACCCGGAAGGCCCCCATCACCTGCTGCTGCCCCGGGAGCACACCGAGGCCTTTCGCGAGGGCCTGGCCGCCCTGGACCCGGCGCAGCGGGTGGTCTGGACTCGACATCGCATCCAGCCCGGCGAGACCCTGATCCACATCGCCCAGCGCTACCGCACCACGGTGGCCATGCTGCAGGCCACCAACAAGCTTCGGGGCACCAACATCCGCGCCGGACGCTACCTGCTGGTGCCCAGCGCGAGCCAGCCCGCCTCCAGTTACACCCTGACCGCCGAACAGCGACGCAGCCAGACCCAGGCCAGCGGGCCGTCCGGACGGGTGCAACACCAGCACGTGGTCCAGGCCGGCGACACCTTCTGGGACCTGTCCCTGCGCTACAAGGTCTCGGTGCAGCAGCTGGCCCGCTGGAACGGCATGGCCCCCGGCGACACCCTTCGACTGGGCCAGAAGCTGTCCGTGTGGCTTCCCGCCGACGCCTCCCGGCAGGCGGCCAGTGCGGCGCCTGTAGGCCTGCGCACCATGGCCGCCCGCCGCCAGACGGTGAACTACGCCGTGCGGCCCGGGGATTCCCTGTCCAGCATCGGCCAGCGTTTTCGGGTCAACATCAGCGACATCCGCCGCTGGAACAATTTGGGCAACGGCAACCTGATCCGCCCCGGACAGACCCTCAGGCTGCACGTGGATGTAACCAATCAGGGCGGCGAGACATGAAGCACCGGGACACCCCACACCTGTGAGCAGCCCCCCTCCGATCCAGGTCGCCAGCCGCACCGATGTCGGTCGCGTACGCACACATAACGAGGATGCCGTGGGCGACGACTCGCAACTGGGCGTGGTGGTGCTGGCCGACGGCATGGGGGGCTACTCCAGTGGCGAGATCGCCAGCTCGATCGCCGTGCAAACGGTGCTCGAGGACCTACGTGAAATACTGCCCACGATCTCACCCGCCGAGATCGATCCGGACCTGGGTTACAGCCACCAGAGCCGCGTGGTGCGCGATGCCATCCTCCATGCCAATCGCATGATCTACGAGGCCGCGCGGCAGGACACCCGCCATGCGGGAATGGGCACCACCCTGGTCATGGCCGCCTTCAACGCCAACCAGATCACCATCGCCCATGTGGGCGACTCTCGCCTCTATCGCCTGCGCGACCGCCACCTGGAACAGCTCACCGTGGATCACACCCTGATCCAGGAACTGGTGGACCACGGCTACTACAACCGCGAGGAGGCCCGCGAGGCCCACAACAAGAATCTGGTCACCCGGGCCCTGGGCATCGACCCCAGCGTTGCGGTGGACGTCCTGGAAGGCATGGCGCTGCCCGGGGATGTGTATCTGCTGTGCTCCGACGGCCTCAACGACATGATCGACGAGACCGCCATGGTCGCCACACTCCTGGAGTCGGCCCCGGACCTGGACGCCGCGGCTGAGCGGCTCGTGGAGCAGGCGCTGAACAAGGGCGGCCGTGACAACATCTCGGTGATCCTGGTGCGCGTGCTGGACACCCACCCCAGGAATCCATCGTGGTATAAACGGATCACCACACTGCTAAAGCGTCGCTAGGACTGTCCATGGCCCGTCTTATACTCATGCTCAACGACCAGGTGCTCAAGGAGACCCGGCTCGGCAGGGAAGCAGTCACCATCGGTCGCAAGCCCGACAACGACCTGCATCTGGATCACCACGCGGTGAGTGGCCACCATGCCCAGGTGATCACCCTGCTCAACGACAGTTTCCTGGAAGACCTGGACAGCACCAACGGCACCTGGATCGACGGCACTAGCATCCGCAAACGGGCACTCAAGGAAGGCGACGATATCACCATTCATCACTACCGCCTGCGCTACACCAACCTGGCTGGCGGCCCCGTGAAGACCCTGGCTCCGGATCAGCTGGAAAAGACCATGATCGTGCGCATGGACAGCCTGGGCCTGCCCCAGACCGAGGCGGATGCAGGCACCGACAAGGCCGTGCGCAAGATCGAGCAGACCGCCCCCGTGCGCGCGCCTGCACCGCCCCCGGCGAGCCCCCAGAGACCTCCCCTGCCCGCCATTACGCCGCGCCAGGCTGCCCCGCGCAGCACCCCGCCCCCGGCGGCAGTCACCGCCGGCTCGCTGCGCATCCAGTCCGGCCCCAACGCCGGGCGCACCCTGGGACTGGTGAAAAGCCTCACCACCCTGGGTCGACCCGGTGTCCAGGTAGCCGCCATCTCCAAACGCGCCCAGGGCTACGTGATCATCCGCGTGGACGGTGGCACCAGCGGCCAGTCCCCCAAGGTCAACGACGAGGCCATCGGCAACCAGGCCCGCCTGCTCAAGCACGGCGACACCATCGACATCGCCGGCATCCGCATGGAGTTCGTGGTCAAGTAGGAAGTGTGAATTGGGAAGTGCGAAGTGTTTGTATTCCCACTTCCCAATTCACACTTCTCACTTGCCGTTACGCCACCAGTTCGAGCCTCGGCACCGCCGCCAGCAGCTTGCGGGTGTAGTCGTTCTCCGGGTGCTGGCTGACCCGTTCCGTGGGGCCGTATTCCACCACCCTGCCCTGGTACATCACCGCCATGGTGTCAGCCAGATATTCCACGACGCCGATGTTGTGGGTGATGAACAGCAGGGTCAGCCCGCGCCGAGCCTTCAGCTCCAGGAGGATCTGCAGGATCTCCGCCTGCACGGACACATCCAGGGCGCTGGTCACTTCGTCACAGACGATGAAGCTCGGGTCCAGCACCAGGGCGCGGGCAATGCCGATGCGTTGGCGCTGGCCGCCGGAAAACTCGTGGGGATAGCGCCACAGGCTCTCGCCGGGCAGCTGCACCTGTTCCAGCACCTGCTGGGCCAGGTGCAGGCGTTCCTCCAGGGACTCGCCGATCCCGTGGACCGCCATGGGCTCGGTCAGCGCCCCGGCCACGGTCATGCGCGGATTGAGCGAGGAGGCCGGGTCCTGGAAGATGATCTGCATGCGCCGCCGAAAGGGGCGCATCTGCCGGGTATTCAGGGTGGTGATGTCATCTCCCTCGAAGCACACCTGCCCCGAGGTGATGTCCTGCAACCGCAGGATGCCCCGGCCCAGGGTGGTCTTGCCGCAGCCGGACTCGCCCACCAGGGCCAACACCTTGCCATGGGGGATGCTCAGGGATACCCCGTCCACGGCGCGCACGTGATCCACCACCCGGCGCATGAGACCCTTGCGCACCGGGAAATGGATACGCACATCCCGCAACTCGATCAGCGGTGCCTCACTGATCCGGGGCGCCTGCGCGGCCGGGGCCTCGTTGCTCGACACGGTGTCCCGGCGCTTACGCAGGTTTTCGGGCAGGGCATCGATCAGCTGTCGGGTGTAGGGATGCCGGGGCTCGGTGAGCACCTTACGCACCTCGCCGGTCTCCACGATCTTGCCCAGGCGCATCACGGCCAGGCGTTTGGCCATCTGTGCCACCACACCGAAATCATGGGTGATAAACAGGATGCCCATGCCGTTCTTCTCCTGCAGCTCGCGCATGAGCCGCAGGATCTCCGCC
>JBHEOJ010000102.1:0-8052 GCA_046260855.1 Thioalkalivibrio sp. | reverse complement strand
GACCCGTACCCCGGCCACGGAACGGCTGTTCTGCGCCCAGACGGCGGAGGAACAGATCCGCGCCCAGTATCCCCTGGGCCGCTACGGCGCCGCCGAGGATCTGGCGCAGGCCGCCTGCTGGCTGATTTCTGATGAGGCCGGCTGGGTCACCGGCCAGGTGCTGCCCGTGGACGGCGGCTTCACCGCCGTGCGGCCCATGGTGAGGGCCCGGTGATGAAGACCCTGCTCTGGTTCCGGCGTGACCTGCGCCTGACCGACAACCCGGCGCTGGTCCGGGCCCTGGAGGATGGCGAGGTGATCCCCGTCTACATCCATGCCCCCCAGGAGGAAGGCCACTGGACACCCGGCGGCGCCAGCCTCTGGTGGCTGCATCACAGCCTCGCGGCCCTGGGCGAGGACCTGCGCGCCCGGGGTGCGGATCTGATCATCCGCCAGGGCCCGAGCCTGGAAACGCTTCAGGCCCTGATCCGGGAGACCGATGCACAGCAGGTGCTCTGGAACCGGCTCTACGAGCCGGCATTGATCGTACGGGACAAGGGCATCAAACAAGAACTGCGCGATGCCGGCATCAAGGCCGAGAGTTTCAATGCCGCCCTGCTGTTCGAGCCCTGGTCCGTGGCCAAGCAGGACGGTGACCCCTACAAGGTATTCACCCCCTTCTGGAAGACCTGCCAGGGGCTGGGCGTGCCCTGCGATGTCACGCCGGCGCCGCAACGCATCAGCACCCCCGCGCAACTGCCCGAAGGCGAGGCCCTCGAATCCCTGGGCCTGCTGCCCGAGCTGGATTGGGCCGCGGGATTAGGCGAACTCTGGCAGCCGGGCGAGGCCGGGGCCCTTGAGCGTCTGGCGGACTTCATGGACGAGGCGGTGGTGGGCTACGACGAGATGCGCAACCGCCCTGACCGGGACGGCAGTTCCAGGCTCTCCCCCTACCTGCACTTCGGCGACATCGGCCCCCGCCAGGTGGCCGCCGCCTGCCTGGTGGCCAAGGATCGCCATGGCGGCAAGCCCGCCCACCAGGGCATCGACAGTTTTCTGCGGGAGATCGGCTGGCGGGAGTTCGCCCACCACCTGATCTTCCACTTCCCCGCGACCACCGACGAACCTCTGGACCCGCGCTTTCGGGAAGTACCCTGGAGCCAGGTGGATGCGAAGTCCCTCAATGCCTGGCGACGGGGCCACACCGGCATCCCCCTGGTGGACGCCGCCATGCGGGCGCTGTGGACCACCGGCTGGATGCACAACCGGGTGCGCATGGTCGTGGCCTCCCTCCTCACCAAGAACCTGGGCGCCCACTGGCTCACCGGGGCGAACTGGTTCTGGGACACCCTGGTGGACGCAGACCTGGCCAGCAACACCCTGGGCTGGCAGTGGACCGCCGGCTGCGGCGCCGACGCCGCCCCCTACTTCCGAGTGTTCAACCCGGTGCTCCAGGGCGAGCGCTTCGACCCCAACGGCGATTACGTACGCCAGTGGGTGCCGGAACTTGGGAGGCTGCCGGCGAAATACATCCACAAGCCCTGGGAGGCGCCGGAGACGGTGCTCAAATCGGCAGGTGTCCGCCTGGGCGGCAATTATCCCCGTCCCATCGTGGATCTAGCGGAAAGTCGCAGGCAGGCGCTGGAGAAGTGGGAGGATATTAAAAGGATGAAGGATGAAGGATGAAGGATGAAGGGTGAAGGGTGAAGGGTGAAGGGTGAAGGGTGAAGGCGGATTATTGGCCACAGAGGTCACAGAGTTAAAACCCCTGCGCTTGGCCGGTCCGACGCCCCCGTAGACCCCATGGATTGCATCGCAATCCATGGGGTCTACAAGTTTCTTTACCTCTGTGACCTCTGTGCCCTCTGTGGCTAAACGCCTCTCGCCTAATCAATTACTGCGCAGCAGCCCCATGAACTCCGCCCGGGTGCGGGCGTCCTTGCGGAAGGTGCCGGTCATCATGGAGGTGGTCATGGTGGCGTTCTGCTTTTCCACACCGCGCATCATCATGCACATGTGCTTGGCCTCCATGACCACGGCCACGCCCCGGGCACCGGTCACCGACTCGATGGCCTCGGCGATCTGACGGGTCAGGGTCTCCTGGATCTGCAGGCGGCGGGCGAACATGTCCACGATGCGCGCGATCTTGGACAGGCCGATGACCCGGCTCTGGGGCAGGTAAGCCACGTGACAGCGGCCCAGGAAGGGCAGCAGGTGATGCTCGCACAGGGAGTAGAATTCGATGTCCCGCACCAGCACCATCTCGTCATTATCGGTATCGAACAAGGCACCGTTGACCAGCTCCTCCAGGTTCTGGTTGTAACCCCGGGTGAGGTAGGACATGGCCCGGGCGGCGCGTAGCGGGGTGCCAATCAGGCCATTGCGATCGGGGTCCTCCCCCAGGCCCTGGATGATGCGGGTGTAGTCCTGGGCCATGCCCTGTTCCGCCTCGGCGGCGGGAAAATCATCGTCGTGCTCGCAGTGGTGATCGCTCATCAACTCTTCCTTTCTAGGTTCTGTCGGGTGCCCTGGATCTGACTCAGGCGTGGGCCATCGGGACCAGCCAGGCGATGCCCAGCAGAATCATGACTGTCGTACTCAGGATTGTTCTCAGGCGCCGATAATACCCGGTCCAGACCAGACGCGCACCGTAACGCCGGTCTACCCCGAGGATCAGGCCGAACAACAGCACCTGGCCGGGCAAGGCCCAGCTGGCGGGCAGCAACAACGTGACCCAGGCCAGGATGGAGGGGATTACAGCCCAGACCGCAGCGCCCCCGGCCTCCCCGGCCCCGTACCGCCCGGCCAGGGCCGCGCCCCAGTGCACCGCTCCCAGGAAGGTGGCGATGACAGCCCCGTAGGCCAGCAGCCAGTCAACCCCGAAGCCCTCAGGCAAGGGCAGGCCCGGGAGCAGCAGCATCAACACCCCCGCAGCAAAAGGCAGCAGGCCCGCATAACCCAATGCCTGGATCAGCTTCGGTGACGGCAACGCCTTATCAGGAACCCCCTGGCTTGCCACAGATGCCGCCGGGCCCAACACCACGGGATGGCCAAAAAACTCCACCTGACCGCCCACGAACTGCCCATCCACGAAGACCTGGGGCAAGGTGCCCCAGCCCGTCTGGGCCTTGAGGGCCTGGAAGCGATCCCGCTGTTCACCGCTGCCCATCTCCATGAGCACCTCCCGAACCGGCAGACCAGGGTGTCCGGCAAGCCAGCCCTTCAGGGGCCGCACGTCCGTGAGCCGGGAACGGAAGATCACCACCCGGGCACCGGTCAGGGCCTCACGCAACCAGCCGGGGGTTTCCTCCATGGACAGGCTAGCGTTCACAGCAGTCCCTCGATGGCCCGGACCAGATCCGGGTCATCGGGTGTCACGCGACTGGGAAAGCTGCCCACCACGCGACCCTCCCGGTCGATCAGGTACTTGTGGAAGTTCCAGGCAGGAAACTCTCCGGTCTCCCGACCCAGCCCCTGGTAGAGCACATCCGCCTGAGCCCGGGCCGCGTGGGTCTTCTCGAACATGGGGAACTGCACCCCATAGGTGAGGCGGCAGAAATCCAGGATCTGCTCCTCGGTACCTGGCTCCTGGCCACCGAAGTCATTGGACGGGAAGCCCATCACCACCAGGCCCTGGTCCTTGTAACGGGCGTACAGGGCCTCCAGCCCCTCGAACTGGCGGGTGAAACCGCACTTGCTGGCGGTGTTAACGACCAGCATCACCTGGCCCTTGTAGGTCGCGCACAGATTCACTGCCTCACCGCCCGTGAGCGGGCGCTTGTTCACGTCCAGATAGTCGGGACAGGCCGCCATGGTGGGGCTGGCCAGAGCCCCGACGATCAGCAACACGAGCAGGAAAAGGGGGAATCGGTTCATGACAGGTCTCCGGATCAACGGGTGCACAAAAATACTTGTACAGTAATTTACATAACTTGTACAGTTGGTGTATAACTATTGCATAGACCTCTCGCAAGCTTGCCCCACACCCCGGCCCGGAGGCCCTGAGCCATGAAACAAGAACGTATCGCAGTGATTGGAGGCGGCATCTCGGGACTGGCCAGCGCCTGGCTGCTGGGCAGCCGCCACGAGGTGACCCTATTCGAGCGCAATCACTACGTGGGTGGGCACAGCAATACCCTGACTGTAGAGGGTTCCCGCGGTCCCGTGGCGGTGGACACCGGCTTCGTGGTGTTCAACGAACGCAACTACCCTGAGCTCACCGCCCTGTTCCGTCACCTGGACGTGGCCTCCCAGGACACGGACATGACCTTCAGCGCCTCTGTCGGCGACGGTCGCATGGAATACGCCGGCACCGATCTCAACACCCTGTTCGCCCAGCGCAGCAACCTGCTGCGCCCGCGCTTCCTGCGCATGGTGCGCGACATCCTGCGCTTCAACAGTCACACCAAGGCACTGCTGGACACCGACTGGGTACCGGACGTGAGCCTGGGGGATTACCTGTTCACCGAGGGCTACGGCGCGGGTTTCCGGGATGACTACCTGCTGCCCATGGCGGCGGCCATCTGGTCCTGCCCTACCCGCAGGATGCTGGACTTCCCCCTGGTCTCGTTCCTGAACTTCTTTCGCAACCACGGCCTGCTGGATCTCACCGACCGGCCCCAGTGGCGCACGGTAAGCGGTGGCAGCCGCGAGTATGTGCGCCGCATGCTGGACGACTTTCACGGCCAGGTGCACATCGGTGCGCCGGTGGTGCAGGTACGCCGGTGTCCCGACGGGGTGCATGTGCGCTGCGCCGACGGTCGTGTGGAGCGCTTCGACCAGGTGGTAATGGCCTGTCACGCCGACGAGGCCCTGTCCCTGATCGAGACACCCACCGAGGCCGAGCAGCAGGTGCTGGGCGCCTTTCGCTACCAGCCCAATCGCACCCTGCTGCACACCGATGCCCGACTCATGCCCAGGCGCCGTGCCGTGTGGTCCTCCTGGAATTACCTGGCTCGGGAATCCGGCGATGGCAGCCCCAACGTCTCGGTCACCTACTGGATGAACCGTCTGCACCGCCTGCCCGAGGACGAAGGCCCCTACCTGGTGAGCCTCAACCCGCTGAGCGATCCCCGGGACGAACACATCATCCGCGAGATGAGCTACGAGCACCCGGTGTTCGACATCGCCGCCATGGCAGCCCAGAAGCGGCTGCCCGGCATCCAGGGCCTGGACCGGCTGTTCTTCTGCGGCGCCTGGTGCGGCTACGGCTTTCACGAAGACGGGCTCAAATCCGCCGAGGCCGTGGCCTGGCGCCTGGGCGTCAGCACGCCCTGGACCACAGACAGCGTCTCGAAACAGCCGGTACGAGTCCGTCCCGGCGTGGTGCAGGCCGCTTGAACGCCCTCCAGCCAGACGCACGGCTGTATATCACGCAGGTAATGCACCAGCGACGCTTCCCCGTGGGCTACCGCTTTGTCTACCCGGTCTTCAGCGTGCTGGTGGACATCGACCGCATGGAGGCCATCCATGGCGCGTCTCGGGTGTTCTCCTTCAACCGTTTCAATCTGCTGAGCATGCGCACCCGGGATCATGGCCCTCGGGACGGCAGCCCCTGGCGCCCCTGGGTGCAGGACAAGCTGTCGGAACACGGCATTGACCTTGCGGGTGGCAGCGTTCGCCTGCTGGCCATGCCCCGGGTGCTGGGCTACGCCTTCAACCCCATGAGCGTGTGGTTCTGCCATCACCGCGACACCAGCCTGCGGGCGGTGATCTGCGAGGTGAGCAACACCTACGGCGAACATCACCACTACCTGCTCCACGATGCCGGCCGCCCCATGCAAAGCCCAGTGAAGCAGAACCGGGACAAGATCTTTCATGTCTCGCCCTTCATCGATATGGACGCCGAATACCGCTTTCGCATCTCCACGCCGCATGAACGGCTCAAGGTGCTGATTCACGAATACCAGAACGACGAGCTGATGCTGGTTGCCACCCAGACCGGCGAGGCACGTGCGTTCACCGATGCGCAACTGCTGCGCGCCTGGCTGCGCATGCCCCTGATGACCTTCAAGGTCATCGCCATGATCCACTGGCAGGCACTGAAGATCTGGCTCAAGGGAGCCCGGTTCCATCGCAAGCCCGCCCCGCCCCGAGAGGAGATGTCCTGATGTCCATGCCTTCAGAACGCGTAGTATCCGGCCTGAACGGCCCCGGCCTGCCCCTGCCCCTGCGCTGGCTGATCGCCCGCATCGGGACCCTGGAACACGGCGAACTGACCGTGGTGTCCACCAATGGCGGTCGCCACATCCTCACCGGGGCACACACCGGACCCAGCGCCAGTATCCAGATCCATCGTCCCTACAGCCTGCTGCGCCGTCTGATGCTGCGCGGCGACCTCGGTTTCGCGGAAGGCTACATGCAGGGTGAGTGGACCACCCCCTGCCTGAGCGCCCTGCTGACCCTGGGTACCCTGAACGAAGCGAAGCTGTCCTCGCTGACCACCGGCAACCGCATCACGGCCCTGCTGGGTCGCATGCGCCACCTGCTCAATCGCAACAGCCGCCGGGGGAGTCGCGCCAACATCTCCTTTCACTATGACCTGGGCAACGAGTTCTACAAGCTGTGGCTGGACAGGACCATGACCTACTCCAGCGCCGTGTTCGAATCCAGGGACGAGTCCCTGGACGTGGCCCAGCAGCGCAAGTACCAACGTCTGCTGGACAGCCTCGACGCCAAACCCGGCGCCCACATCCTGGAGATCGGCTGCGGCTGGGGTGGCTTCGCTGAACTGGCCGCCTCCCAGGGTTATCGGGTCACCGGCCTGACCCTCTCCCGGGAGCAGCTGGAATTCGCCCGCGCGCGCCTGGACGCGGCCGGCCTGTCCGCCCAGGTGGACCTGCGCCTGCAGGACTACCGGGATCTGGACGAGCAGTTCGACCACATCGTCTCCATCGAGATGTTCGAGGCCGTGGGCGAGGCCTACTGGCCCACCTACTTCCAGACTGTGGAGCGTGCCCTGCGTCCGGGCGGCCGCGCCGCGCTGCAGGTCATCACCATCGACGCGGCCGCCTTCGAGACCTATCGCAAGCGGGCCGACTTCATCCAGCTCTACATCTTCCCCGGCGGCATGCTGCCCTCGGTGGAACGTTTCAATGAAGAAGCCAGCCGCGCGGGCCTCAAGAGCGGCACACAGTCCTTCCATCGTCTGGACTACGCCGACACCCTGGCCCGCTGGCATCGCCAGGTCATGGCCCACGCCGACGTGCTGCCGGCCTTGGGCTACGACGAGCGCTTTCTGCGCACCTGGCGCTATTACCTGAGCTACTGCGAGGCCGGTTTTCGCACCGCACGCACGGACCTGATGCAGGCGGTCTTGATCAAGGATGAAGGGTGAAGGGTGAAGTGGAAATCTAAAAGCCGAACGCCAGGGGCGCGAAGGGCGCCAGGGAATGACTGGTGGAAAAAATTTTCGCAACCTTGGGCACCCTTCGCGCCCCTGAGCGGTCCGGCTTTTGACCTTCACACCCCGGAGCATATGAACACACACAAGCACAGCGTGAGCACCACCACCCTGCTGGCCTACGGCCTGCCGGGCCTGCCCCTGGCCGTGCTCGGCCTGCCGCTGTACGTGTTCCTGCCCGCCTTCTATGCCCAGGAATTCGGCCTGGGGCTGGCGGCGGTGGGCGCTGTGTTGCTGCTGGCCCGCCTGTTCGACGTGGTCACCGATCCCCTGGTGGGCCACCTGAGCGATCACAGCCGTTCCCGCTTCGGACGGCGCCGGGTGTGGATGCTGGCCGGTGCGCCGGTGCTGCTGATGGGCACAACGTTTCTGTTCATACCCTGGGGCACACCGGGCATTGCCTACCTGCTGGTCTTCAGTCTGATCACCTACCTGGGCTGGACCCTGGTGGCCCTGCCTTACACCGCCTGGGGTGCGGAGCTGTCCCCGGACTATCACCAGCGCTCGCGCATTGCCGCCAGCCGCGAAGGCTTTGTCATCGGCGGCACCCTGCTGGCCGCCGCCGCCCCGGTGCTGCTGGGCCACGGTGAGGACACCGCAGCCACGCTGAAAAGCCTGGCCCTGTGGCTGTGGCTGCTGATCCCCGCGAGCCTGCTGCTGCTCTTCTGGCG
>JBHEOJ010000101.1:0-8235 GCA_046260855.1 Thioalkalivibrio sp. | reverse complement strand
CAAATCTTCGCAATAGCACGCTCACGTGCGATTTGCGCCTTAATAGCACGAATCTGAGCGTCCAATCTGACGCACTCAGAATAGTTAGAGGTGCCCTTGAGACCGACGCCGACATCATCAACCCCAAGGAGTACCGGCACATGCCCTATGTGAATATCAAGATCACCCGCGAAGGTGCGACCCGCGAACAGAAGCAGGCCCTGATCGAGGGCGCCACGCAATTGCTGGTGGATGTGTTGGGAAAGAATCCCAAGACCACCGTGGTGGTGATCGAGGAAGTGGATACCGATAACTGGGGTATCGCCGGAGAGAGCATCACGGTCAGACGAGCCCGTGGCGAATGAAGGCCTGCCCATAAACACAAAGGGGTGAACGGACGACCGTCCGTTCACCCCTTCATCACACACGCCGGGACAAGGCCCTGGCCTGATATCAGGACGCGGCCTTGGGACGCGCCTTCTTTGCGCGGCGACGCTTGGGGCGCGCCTGGGCGCGAAGCTTCTTGGCGTAGGCGGTTTCCATCTTGCCCAGCTCACGCTCAGCGGCCTGTTCAAGGCGCGTGGCACGGGTCTGGAGCTGATTCATCCAGGTGGCCGTCTGCTTGTGTTCCTTGATGGCGCCCTTCACGGTCTCCTTGGCGGTCTTCATTTCGTCGTTGGCCTTGGCGACGGCGTTGCGTGCCGCTTCCTTGCTCTTGCCGCTGGCGGAGGCGACCCGGGCCTTGGCCTTCTCGAGGCGCTCGGCCACCTTGGCCTGCTTGTTGTTCGCGGAGGCGACCTTCGCCTCGGCGCGCTCGACGTTTTTGCCGGCGCGTTCGATGGCGCGGTTGAAGACAGTGCCCGGCGCGATCATCTTCTGAGGCTTCTTGCGTGCTTTCTTTTTAACGGCCATGTAGGACTCCAGATCAGTGGATGTTGAAGCGAGTCGAGCACCCCGTGAAGGGCGCAGTCACATGGAGTCTATATCACGTTGAGCAAAACCGCGAAAAAACCGGTGTTAATGTTTCAGGGTTGCAGCGTTGCGACATGGGAAGTAGAGAACGCCGAGTGCCCGTATGTGTCCCTTGGCATGGGTTATCAGAAGGTGTTTGTTGTTGCTCAATGGGCATCGTGTTCTGCGTACCGCGCGAGATCGGTGTGAACACAAAGGCACAAAGAATTGGCCGCAGGTCACGAACAAAATCTGGGATGTGGCGTACTGGAAAATCCCAGACCCGCGTGGAGAATGTCCTGCCCTGGCACAGTTCAGCCATAGGTACACAGGTAGGCGGTGTCGATGCTTACCTTGAGCTCAAACCTGGCATTGGCCGGCACCTGGAAGGATTCGCCTGGGCCGTAGCTGCGCCAGTCATCGCTGCCCGGCAGCTTCACGAACAGGGCGCCGCTGACCACCGTGACAGTCTCCAGTTCGGTGGTGGCGAATTCATATTCACCCGGTGCCATGACGCCCACGGTCGCGGGGAGGGTTTGTGTCTGGAAGGCAATGGAGGTGACCTTGCCGTCGAAGTAGTCGTTGGTCTTGAACATAGCGGCGCTCCAGGCAAATTTCGGGTGGGCCGAGTATGCCATGAAGACCGACCAGCGGGGTGAACCCCTGTGCCCCGGCGCAGTCCCTTTATAGAGTGATCCATTTTCCACTCACCCGAGGTCAACCCCAATGAGTTTCATCACCGAGAACGCCCCGGGCATGTGCACGGACGCAGCACCCCAGACACGGGGTTTTCGACTCAACCACAGCATGTTGCGGGTCAAGGATCCGCAGCGTTCGCTGGCGTTCTACAGTCGGGTGTTCGGCATGCGCCTGCTGCGCAAGCTGGAATTTCCGGAGCTGGATTTCTCGCTGTATTTCCTGGCCGCACTGGACGAGGACGAGAGCGTACCGGCGGACGAGGACGCGCGTACCCGCTGGACCTTCTCCCAGCGCGGACTCCTGGAGCTGACCCACAACTGGGGCACGGAAAAGAATACGGATTTCCATTATCACGACGGCAACAGCGAACCCCAGGGCTTCGGCCACATCTGTTTCGCCGTGCCGGATCTGGATGCCGCCGTGGCCTGGCTGGATGATAACCAGGTGCCTTTCGTAAAACGCCCCGAGGAGGGTGCCTTGAAGGACGTGGCCTTTGTCACCGATCCGGACGGGTACTGGATCGAGATCCTCGAGCCGGCGCGCCTGGGTAAGCTGGGTCAACGGTGAGAAGTGGGAAGGATGAATTGGGAAGTGGGAAATGAAAAAGCCATGAATCATCCAGTCAATGAGCGGGCATGATCCGTGCGCCTGATCCCCTTGGTACTGATCTTGTTTCTGATCGCGGCCTGTACGCCGGTGCGGGTGCCGCCGGGTGAAACGGTGAGCGCGCCGGTGCTGCAGGACAGCGTCCTGGTGACCCGGGACGGCGTGCGTCTGCCGCTGAGCCGCTGGGAGGCCCAGGCGCCCAGGGCACAGATCGTCGCCTTGCACAGCTTCCGG
Organism: Thioalkalivibrio sp.; assembly: GCA_046260855.1. Classification (GTDB taxonomy): domain Bacteria; phylum Pseudomonadota; class Gammaproteobacteria; order Ectothiorhodospirales; family Ectothiorhodospiraceae; genus Thioalkalivibrio_A. Next base: position 5,766 of record JBHEOJ010000101.1, on the reverse strand, counting down.
GATTACCGTGGCGCCTTCGATCAGTTGGGACCCTGGTTCGCGCAACGGGGCGTGTCCCTGATTGCCCTGGATCAGCGGGGTTTTGGTGACGCGCCGCACCGGGGCCTGTGGGCCGGCGGTCAGGCCCTGGTGGATGATGCCCGGGACCTGGTCTCGACCCTGCGCCGGGCCGCCCCGGATGTACCCGTGTACCTGCTTGGGGAAAGCATGGGCGGTTCCGTTGCCGTGGCGCTCATGGGCGATGAGGATCCGCCCGACGTGGCAGGTCTCATCCTGGCCGCCCCCGGGGTACGCGAGGGTATTCCGGCCCGGGGTCTGTGGGATGCCGGGCTCTGGCTCTCGGAACGCCTGATGCCCGGATTCTCGGTCACCGTGAAACAGGACTACGACGGCGAGCTGGCCCCGGAGGCGGTGAACCGGTTTCGCAACGATCCGAAGGTGCTGCGGGAAATTCGTGCCGACACCTACGCCGGTCTGGTGTCCCTTGCGGATCTGGCCTCGGAGCGGGCCGGGACCGTGGCGGTGCCCATGCTGGTGCTCTATGGCGAGACGGATCGCACCATTCGCCAGGTGGCTATCTGCAACCTGGTCCGGCGCCACGTCACCGATGAGGTGGACCTGCGCATGCGCAGCCACTGGGCGCACCTGCTGTTGCACGGCCCCGATCGGGAGGCGGTGGCTGGCGAGATCCTGACCTGGATAGAGGGAGAGCGACGAGACCCCAGTCTCGCCAGGCATTGCGACCCGCCGGCAACGCCATGATCCCGTACAATCCCCGGTCATGACCCTGACCCGCCTTGTCTCCCTGTCCCTGCTCCTGCCGGCCCTGTGGCTGGCGGGCTGCGGGGGCGAGTTGCCGCCACCGGAGGAGCAGTTGCGCGCCCGGGTGGCCGAGGCCAGGGAGGCCGCCGAGGCACGGGACCTGTCCCGATTGCGCGGCTTCATCGCCGACGACTATCGAGACGCGCGGGGTCGGGAGAAAGGGGACCTGGTCAACATCCTTCGCGTGCTGTTCCTGCGACACCAGTCGGTGCATCTGCTGACCCAGGTGAGCGACATCCAATTCCTCCAGCCGGATCTGGCCACGCTCACGGTGTACGTGGCCATGGCCGGACGCCCCTTTCCGCAACAGGACATCGGCCTGCTGCGTGCCGACCTGAACCGTTTTGATATGACGCTCAGAGACGGCGGCGGCGGCGACTGGCAGGCGGTGGACATCCAGTGGCGTCGTCCCGACCGGGGCGACCTGCCCTTCTGATGAGGGCACATCTAACTATTCGTGAGCACGAATTTGAGCGCCCAATCTGACGCGCTCAGAATAATTAGAGGTGCCCATAAGGGAGATCCCATGACAGCCCCTCGCCAGACCGTGGTAGTCCTGGGCGCCAGCCCCAAGCCCGGGCGCTTCGCCCACAAGGCGGTGCTGGCACTCACCCGCCATGGACACCGGGTGATCCCGGTGCATCCTCGCCCCGGTGAAATCGGCGGCTGGCCCGTGACCTCTGGCCTGTCCCTCATCGCGGAGCCGGTGGACACCCTGACCCTGTACCTGGGCCCGGGGCGCAGCGCCGAACAGACCGATGCCATCCTCGCCCTGGCCCCGGGGCGGGTGATCCTCAATCCCGGCACCGAGTCCGACGCCCTGCAGGCAGCGCTCGACAACGCCGGCATCCCCTGGCTTCACGACTGTACCCTGCAGATGCTGGAGGGCGGCCGCTTCTAGGCGGCGCCAGCGGATGGAGGACTGGTGGAACGAAGACAACGCCCTGTGGGCGCTGTTTGCCAGTGCCTTTGTCTCCAGCACCCTGCTGCCCGGCTCCTCGGAAGGGGTCCTGGCGGCGGCGGCCCTGAGCGACTTCAATCCCTGGAGACTGCTGTGGGTGGCGACCCTGGGTAACACACTGGGCGGACTCACCAACTGGTGGCTGGGCCGGTTGATCGCTTCCCGCTACCCCGCCCGACGCCTGGTGAAGCCGGAACAGGAGAAGGCACTGGAGCGGGTGCGCCGCTTCGGCTGGCCGGTGTTGCTGCTGTCCTGGCTGCCGGTGATCGGCGATCCCCTGTGCCTGGCCGCCGGCTGGCTGCGCCTCAACTTCTGGCTCAGCGCCCTGGCCATCGCCATCGGCAAGGCGGCCCGCTACGCCCTGTTGCTGTGGGTGATCGCATAGCGAAAAAAGCATTTAACGCAGAGGCGCGAAGACGCAAAGGACGCAAAAAGGCTTTTTGAATTAAAACCCTTTGCGTCTTTGCACCTCTGCGTTGAGGCTCTTGACCTCCCCTCCCAGGCCCCAGCCCTCAGTGTGCTAAAATGGCACACTCATGGCTTCCCTTCCCCACTATAGTCTTCGTACCGCCCTGCTCGCCTTCGTGCTCCTGCCCCTGCTGGGGGTGATGCTGCTGGTGGGTGCTTCGGCCCTGCGCAGCGTCGAAACCCGCATGGAGTTGCGCATGCAGGAGGACATCGAACTGGTGGCCCGGGCCATTCAATTGCCCCTGAGCCGTTCCCTGGAGCGAGGCGAGCGGGCAGGGATCCAGCGGGCCCTGGATTCCGCCTTTCGTATCGACCAGGTCTACGGCGCTTACGTCTACGACGCACGGGGCGAACTGGTGGCGGCCAGCGGGCCACGCAGTCCGTCCATGGCCATCAGCCGCGAGGCCAGGGACATCACCGCTGAGGGGACCCAGGGGCTGTATGAGGAGCGGGCGGGCAATCCGGTGTACTCCTTCTTCATCCCCCTCAGTGACGCGGGCGGGCGCATCAACGGCCTGCTCCAGGTGACCCGGCACCGGGCGGATTTTCTGGAAGACCTGGCGGAGATGCGCGGTCATGCCCTGCTGCTGCTGAGCGCCCTGGTGGTCCTGTTCCTGGGGGTAGTGTTCCTCGGCCACCACCGGGCCGTCGGGCGGCACGTGAGTCACATGGTGGAGGCCATGGCCCGGGTGGGTCGCGGGGACCGCGACTACCGGGTCACGCCCACCGGACCCCTGGAGTTACGTGGCCTGGCCAAGGCCATGAATGCCATGTTGGACAGCACCGGGCGCTCCGAGGCGGTCCTGGCCCGCCAGCGGGCCGAACAGCAGGCCCTGGAACTGCGCCTGCGGGAGTCTGAAAAGCTGGCCGCCTTGGGCCAGCTGGCTGCCGGTGTGGCCCACGAACTGGGTTCGCCCCTGGGGGTGATCGACGGCAAGGCACAGCGGGCCCTGCGGCGCATCCCTGAAGACGATGCCCTGCATGGTGAACTCCAGGGCATCCGTGGCGAGGTATCGCGCATGGGGCGCATCGTGCGCCAGCTCATGGACTTCGGTCGGCGCAAACCCCTGCACCGGCGCCCGGAATCCCTGCCGGAGCTGGTGGATGGTGTGGTGGCCCGGGTGACGGCCGAAAATGACCGGGTCCCGGTGCAGGTGAGTGGCCCCAGGGATCTGCCGGAGATCCCCCTGGACCGCATGCGTCTGGAACAGGCCCTGGGCAATCTGTTGCACAACGCGGTACAGGCGGCCCGAAGCCGGGTCATCCTGAGCTGGTCCAGGGACAACGCCGTGCTGCGGGTGGTGGTGGAAGATGACGGACCGGGGATCGATCCGGGCATCCGGGAACGCCTGTTCGAGCCCTTCTTCACCACCAAGCCCGTGGGCGTCGGCACGGGGCTGGGCCTGTCCGTGGCCCACGGGGCGATCAGCGATCACGGGGGTGAACTGCGGATTGGTGAAAGCCCCCTGGGCGGCGCCCTGTTCAGTTTTTCCCTGCCCCTGGAGGCCCCTGATGAATGAAGAGCTCCGGGCAAGGATTCTGGTCGTGGAGGACGATGCCGGTCATCGTACCCTGCTCAAGGATGAACTGGGGGACGCAGGCCACGAGGTGGTGGCGGAGGCCGACGCCGAGGCGGGCCTGACCCGGCTGGACACGGCCAGCTTCGATCTGGTCCTGAGCGACCTGCGCCTGCCCGGTGCCAGCGGCTTGGAGCTGCTGGCCCGTTGCCGGGCCATGGCGGCGGCGCCGGGCTTCATCATCATCACCGCCTTCGGCACCATCCCCCAGGCGGTGCAGGCCCTGCGCCAGGGTGCGGATGATTTTCTCACCAAGCCCGTGGACCTGGATCACCTGGTGTTGAGCGTGACCCGGGTGCTGCGCACCCGAGCCCTGCAGGTGGAGGTGGCCCGCTACCGGTCGCTGCTCAAGGCCGACGATTTTCACGGTCTGATCGGCGCCAGTCCGCCCATGCTGGCCCTGTTCGAGTCCATCCGGCGCATCGCCCGGGCGCCGGGGCCGGTGCTGGTGACCGGCGAGTCGGGCACGGGCAAGGAGCTGGTGGCCCGGGCCCTGCACGCCGAAAGCGATCGGGCAGGGGGACCGTTTGTGGCCATCAACTGCGCCGGCATCCCCTCGGAGTTGCTGGAATCGGAGCTGTTCGGCCACGTCGCCGGTGCCTTCAGCGGCGCCACCAGCGCGCGCAAGGGCCTGTTCGCCGAGGCCCACGGCGGCAGCCTGCTGCTGGACGAGATCGGCGAGATGCCCGCCACGATGCAGGCCAAGCTGCTGCGCCTGTTGCAGGACGGTCGGGTGCGACCGGTGGGCAGCAACAAGGAGCAGCCCGCCGATGTGCGCATCCTGGCCGCCACCAACCGGGACCTGGAGCCCATGATTCGCGATGGCAGCTTCCGGGAGGACCTGTATTACCGCCTGGAGACCTTCCAGCTGAGCGTGCCGCCCCTGCGGGAGCGGGGCGAGGATGTGGAGCGCCTCGCCCTGGCCTTTCTCAAGCGTAGCGCCGCCGCCATGGGGCGGGACATCCGGGGCATCACCCATGAGGCCCTGGGGGTCCTGCGCCGCTACGACTACCCGGGCAATGTGCGCGAACTGGCCAGTATCCTGGAGCGGGCGGTGGCCTTCTGCCGCGGTGAGGAGATCGCTGAGGCGGATCTGCCGGAGCGCATGCTGGCCGGGGTCAGCACCGCCCGCGCCGCGGATACCCTCTGGGGAGATGCGGATAGCCTGCCCACCCTGGTCCAGGTGGAGGATCGCTACATCCGCCACGTGCTGGATCGGCTGGAAGGCAACAAGCAACAGGCCGCCCGGGTGCTGGGCATTGGCCGTCGTACCCTGTATCGGCGTCTGGGAGAGGAATGACACGGTCCACGGCGACCCATGTGCCATTTTGATACGTTGTTTCGTCACAGGTGGCTTCGGTGGAGAGAATATTATTTAACAATTAGTTCAATAACTTATGGTGTTCACGCGGCCTGTGGGACGTTTGGCATGGTGTGTGTAACTGAATAGGGGAACATTCATTGAAAGATCCGGAGGATCCATGACACACACTTTCCGTAAGCTTCCCCTCGCCCTGGCCCTGGCTGCCGCCTTTGGTTTCAGCGCCGCCGCCCACGCCCAGGGTCAGCCTCAGCAGGGTGACCCCTCCTACGGCGCGCAGCCGCCGGCGGGCATGGAGCAGCAGCAGAGCGCAAACGTCGATCCCCAGACCCTGGACAAGTTCGTTGACGCCTTCGTGGCGGTGCAGGAGATTCGCCAGGACTTTGCCAAGCGTCTGCAGAGCGTGGAGGATGAGACCGAGGCCCAGTCCATGCAGCAGGAGGCCCAGGAAGAAATGATCGGCGCCGTTGAAGACAAGGGACTGAACGTCGAGCAATATAACCAGGTCGCCATGGCCCTGCAGTCCGACCCCGCCATGATGCAGCGGGTCCAGCAGATGGCTGAAGAACGGATGTAAGCCGCACAAAAAAGCCCCGCCCCTCGTTAGAGGGGCGGGG
>JBHEOJ010000100.1:0-8284 GCA_046260855.1 Thioalkalivibrio sp. | reverse complement strand
TGGTGGGCGAGGGCGTGATCAGCCTGGGCCGGCCGGTGGAGGATGGCGATTCCCACCTGATCCACTTCCGCATCCCGAGCAGTTAAGGTTCACGCATTAAGGACCCCAAACGGGCCGCCATCTGGCGGCCCGTTTGCGTTTGGGGCATCGTAGGACGGATAAGCGCAGCGCATCCGGCGTCGTTTCAAGCCCGCATATTGCCGGATGCGGCTTCGCCTTATCCGGCCTACAGCAATGGACGTCTACCTGGGATCCGCCGGGTTTTGCCCGCCCAGCACCGCCACGCCTTCCTCCCGGAGCATGGTGGTCAGGGTAATCAGGGGCAGGCCGATCAGGGCGGTGGGGTCGTCCCCCTCCATGCGCTGGAACAGGGCGATACCCAGACCCTCGGACTTGAAGCTCCCGGCACAGCCATAGGGCTGTTCCCGGCGCAGGTATTCCTCGATCATGGCGGAGTCCAGGGTGCGAAAGTGGACTGTGAAGGGCACGGCCAGGATCTGGACGCGGCCGGTGCGGGCGTTCAGAAGGCACAGGCCGGTGTGGAACCGCACGGCGCGTTCGGAGGCGGCGCGCAGCTGTTGCACCGCCTGTTCGTGACCGCCGGGTTTTCCCAGGATGCGACCGTCCAGCTCCGCCACCTGGTCGGAACCGATGATCAGGGCATCGGGATACTGGCGCGCCACCGCCTCGGCCTTGAGCCTCGCCAGGCGGGCCACCAGGGCATCGGGGGCTTCATCGGCGAGGGGGCGCTCATCCACGTCGGGTGAATGACACTGAAAGGGTAGGCCGAGACGCTCCAGCAACTCGTGCCGATAGGGCGAGGATGAACCCAGGATCAGGGCTTGCACGAAACTGGCACCATCTGTTCGGGGCTGATTCCGTTGGGGCTCACTCGATCTCCACCAGGGTCTCATCAGGGTTGACGGTGTCGCCCTTGGCCACGTGCACGGCCTTGACCGTGCCGGCCACCGGTGACTGCACCTCGGTCTCCATCTTCATGGCCTCAAGGATCAGCACCGCATCCCCTGCCTTGACCTCGTCGCCTTCCTTGACCAGCACATCGGTGATGCTGCCGGGCATGGAGGTGCTCACGTGGCCGGGTTTGGTGGCCCGGGGGCGCTGGCTGCCCTTGCCACGGCTGCGGGGCTGGGCGCTGTCGCCATCGCCGTTGAGCAGCAGTTCGTCCAGGGTCTCCACCAGGATCTCTTCTGGCATGCCGTCCACGGTCACATAGAAGGGGCGCATGTCCTCGCGCTTGTGGCCGGTCCCGGTGACCCTGATGTGGTAGGTCTCGCCGTGCAGGGTGGTACGGAATTCCACCGGGGCGGCCTGTTCCTCGCTGCCGACGCCCCCGTTGGCGGGGATCAGGGGTTCGGGCACCAGATGGCCGTCACGGCGCTGTTCCAGGAACTCCCGGCCAATCTCCGGGAACATGGCGTAGATGAGCACGTCTTCTTCGCTCTTTGCCAGTTCGCCGGCCTGCTCGCGCAGGTTGTCCAGTTCGTCGTCCAGCAGGTCGGCGGGGCGACAGTCGATCACATCGGCATTGCCGATGGCCTTCTGGCGCACCACGTGATTGACCGTGCCCAGGGCCTTGCCGTAGCGGCCCTGCAGATAGAGTTTCACCTCGTTGGTGATGGTCTTGTAGCGCTCGCCGGTGAGCACGTTCATCACCGCCTGGGTGCCCACGATCTGGGAGGTGGGGGTCACCAGGGGCGGAAAGCCCAGGTCCTCGCGCACCCGGGGGATCTCGTTCATCACCTGGGCGACCTTGTCCAGGGCGCCCTGTTCCTTGAGCTGGTTGGCCAGGTTGGAGATCATGCCGCCGGGCACCTGGGTGGTCTGGACCCGGGTGTCGATGCCGGTGAATTCGCTCTCGTACTGGTGGTATTTCTTGCGCACCTCGTGGAAATAGAAGCCGATCTCCTGCAGGGCCTCCAGGTCCAGGCCGGTGTCGTATTCGGTGCCCTTGAGTGCCGCCACCATGCTCTCGGTGGGGGCGTGGCTGGTGCCGCCGGCGAAGGCGGACATGGCGGTGTCAATGACCGCCACACCGTTCTCGATGGCCTTGAGATGGCACATCTCTGAAAGCCCCGAGGTGGCGTGCATGTGCAGATGGATCGGCACTTTGACGGTGCCTGTCAGGCCGCTGACCAGCTCCGCCGTGGTGGCGGGGGTGAGCAGGCCGGCCATGTCCTTGATGGCGATGCTGTCGCAGCCCATGTCCACCAACTCCCGGGCCATGTCCAAAAACTGGGGGATGTCGTGCACGGGGCTGGTGGTGTAGCAGATGGTGCCCTGGGCGTGCTTGTCTTCTTTCTTGACCGCGTCAATGGAGACCCGCAGGTTACGGGTGTCGTTCATGGCATCGAAGATGCGGAACACGTCCATGCCGTTGGCGGCGGAGCGGGCCACGAAGCTGCGCACCACGTCGTCGGCGTAATGGCGGTAGCCCACCAGGTTCTGACCGCGCAGCAGCATCTGCAGGCGGGTGTTGGGCAGGGCCTCGCGCAACTTGCGCAGGCGCTCCCAGGGGTCTTCCTTGAGAAAGCGCACGCAGGCGTCGAAGGTGGCGCCGCCCCAGACCTCCATGGACCAGAAACCGATCTTGTCCATGCGTTCGCACACAGGGAGCATGTCCTCGGTGCGCATGCGGGTGGCGATCAGGCTCTGGTGGCCGTCGCGCAGGGTGACATCGGTGATCTTGACCTTGGACATGCTGATACCTTTGGCTTACAGGCCCTTGTGGGCGGCGATGGCGGCGGCGATCACGGCCGCCAGTTCACGAACAGGCCGGCGCACCGAGTATTCGGTGAGTTCCGGATGGGCCTCGACGAAGCCCGTGTCGAAGTGCCCGGACTGGAATTCCTCGTTGTCGAGGATCTCCAGGTGGTAGGGGATGGTGGTCTTGACCCCGAACACACCGATGTCCTGCAGGGCACGACGGGCCCGGCGGATCAGGCTCTCCCAGTCCAGGGACCAGACGATGAGTTTGGCGCACATGGAGTCGTAGTGGGGGGGGATGTGGTAGCCGGTGTAGATGGCGCCATCGGTGCGCACCCCCGGACCTCCCGGGGCAAAGTAGCGGGTGATACGCCCGAAGCTGGGCAGAAAGTCGTTCTTTGGGTCTTCGGCGTTGATGCGAAATTCGATGGCGAAGCCTCGGCGGGTGATGTCCTCCTGCTGGTAACTCATGGGCAGGCCCGAGGCGATGCGGATCTGTTCCTGGACGATGTCCACGCCGGTGATCATCTCGGTGACCGGGTGCTCCACCTGCAGACGGGTGTTCATTTCCATGAAGTAGAAGTTGTCCTCATGGTCCATGAGGAACTCCACCGTGCCCGCGTTCTCGTAACCCACTGCCTTGGCCGCTCGCACACCCATCTCGCCCACATAGGCGCGTTGTTCCTCGCTCAGCTGGGGGGAGGGAGCGATCTCCACCAGTTTCTGGTGTCGGCGCTGAATGGAGCAGTCCCGCTCGAACAGGTGGATGGTATTGCCTTGGCTGTCGGCCAGCACCTGCACCTCGATGTGGCGCGGGTTGACGATGGCCTTCTCCATGAAGATCTCGGTGTTGCCGAAGGCCTTCGTGGCCTCGGAGCGCACTCGCTCGTAGCTGTTGCTCAGCTGTGACGGGTCGTCAACGCGGCGGATGCCGCGCCCGCCGCCGCCGGTGGTGGCCTTGAGCATGATCGGATACCCGATCTGCTCGGCCAGCTCCGCGGCCTCTTCCACGCTGGCCAGGTTGCCCTCGCTGCCTGGTACCACGGGCACACCGCCCGCAATCATGGTGCGGCGGGCCTGGACCTTGTCACCCATGGAATGAATGACTTCCGCTGAAGGGCCGATGAATCTCACACCGCGCTCGGCGCAGGTGCGGGCGAACTGCGGGTTTTCCGAGAGAAAGCCGTAACCCGGATGGATGGCATCGCAGCCCACGGCCCGTGCCACGTTCACCATGCGGTGCACGTTCAGATAGCCGGCCTGTGAGTCCGGGCCGATGGAATAGGCCTCATTGGCCTTCTTCACGTGCAGGCTGTGGCGGTCGGCGTCCGTGTATACGGCCACCGAGGTGATGCCCATCTCGGCGCAGGCACGGATGATGCGCACGGCAATCTCGCCGCGGTTGGCAATCAGGATCTTGCGTATCACGGGACGCTGACACCTTGGAAACGGGGCCCGACACACGGGTGAGTCGGGAGTATCCGTGATTTGGTCTCGGGATTTCAAGCCAGCCGAAGGCCAAGGCACGGATTATCAAGGCAAAATCTGCTTTGACAGCAAGATGTTACACAGCGTAAAATTATCGGCTTATGTTTGCAGCCCTGCCTGACTGGATCGACCCCGCCCGGCTGGCCACTCAAGGTCGGGAAATCACGGGCTGCCTGCCCCTTGGGAAGATGCCAAGGCTGGCGGCGGAATTGACTGAAACGGCAGGCGAGGCCACGGCCCGGTTCCAGTTCCTCAAGGCGCCGGGCCGGGGTGATCAGGTGCGTGGCGAGGTTCAGGCCATCTTGCGACTGCGTTGCGAGCGCTGCCTGCAGGCCATGGACATACCCGTGGATCATCACTTCGAGGCATTGCTGATCAGTGACGAGGCCGCGTTGGAGTCCCAGGGCGATGACGTGGACATGGTGTGGGTGGAGCCCGAAGGGCTGAGCCTGCACCGACTGCTGGAAGAGGAACTGCTGCTGGCCCTGCCGGTGGTGGCCCTCCATGACGAAGGCACGGAGTGTGCCCGCTTTCAGCACCATGAGTTCACGCCATCGGACATCGCGCAAACCCAGCGAGAAAAAGACAACCCGTTTGCCGTCCTCAAGGGATTGAAGACGGAAGGCGGAGACAATCACTAGCTAACAAAATAGTTTAATTTGTTGGTCTAGTAGTTTGATTTAATGGCTTATTTACTAGCCAATTACAGGCGGTACCGGGCCTTTCCGGGCTGCGAACTGATTCAAGTTAATCGTTTACGGAGATCGTTACCATGGCTGTTCAGAAAGGCCGTACCACCCCCTCGAAGCGGGGCATGCGTCGTTCCCACGACGCCCTGAAGTCCAGCGCCCTGTCTATCGAGCCCACCACCGGGGAAGTCCATCGCCGGCACCACATCAGCCCCGATGGTTTCTATCGCGGGCGCCAGGTGATCAAGACCAAGGAGCAGGACGAGGAATAAGCCCCTCATCCTCGCGGCACTCATGGGAGTTTCCCTCCCCGGTGGCCTCAGTAGCAAGAATTGATTCAAGACAATGCGGGGTGGCTTCATCCCGTTTCGTCATTTACGGGCAGGCGAAAATCGTCAACGACTGAATGAGCGAACTCTTCACCATCGCACTGGACGCCATGGGGGGCGATCACGGCCCCGGCGTCGTTGTCCCTGCCGCCATCGGCGCGCTGGGTAAATATCCTGATGTCGAACTGGTCCTGGTCGGCGAGGAATCCGTCCTGGCCCAGGAGGTCGCCCGGCACGGCAGGCCCACCCATAACCGTCTGCGCATTCACCATGCCAGCCAGGTGGTGGGCATGGACGAGTCCCCGGCCCAGGCCCTTCGCAATAAAAAAGACTCATCCATGCGCGTGGCCATCAACCTGGTCAAGGATGGCCTGGCCCATGCCTGCGTGAGTGCCGGCAACACGGGCGCGCTCATGGCCACGGCACGCTACGTGCTCAAGACCCTGCCGGGCATCGACCGTCCGGCGATCAGTACCGCCATTCCCTCCATCCACGGCCACACCCACATGCTGGATCTTGGCGCCAACGTGGATTGCAGCGCGCAGAACCTGTTCCAGTTCGCCGTGATGGGTTCGGTGCTGGTGAGCGCGGTGGACAACAATCCTGCTCCCCGCATCGGCCTGCTCAACATCGGTCAGGAAGAGATCAAGGGCAGCGACCAGATCCGCGAGGCTGGGCGCCTGCTGGGGGCCAGCGATCTCAACTACATCGGTTTCGTGGAAGGGGACGACATCTTCTGCGGCGAGGTGGACGTGGTGGTGTGCGACGGTTTCGTGGGCAATGTGTCCCTCAAGACCAGCGAGGGCGTCGCCCACATGGTGAGCCATTTCATCCGCGCTGAATTCAAGCGCAACCTGCTCACACGCTTCGCGGCGCTGTTTGCCATGCCGGTGCTTGCAAGTTTCAAGAAACGCATCGATCCGCGTCTCTACAACGGCGCCAGTCTGTTGGGTTTGCAGGGTATCGTCATCAAGAGTCACGGTGGTGCCGATGTGTTCTCCTACGAGAATGCCATCCGCATCGCCCGCGTCGAGGTAGAGAAGAATGTGGCCCAGCGCATCGACAAGCAGCTGGAACAGCTGCTGACAGAAAGGCAAGCATCGTGACCTACGCCCGGATCACCGGCACCGGTGGATACCTCCCGGAAAAAGTCCTGACCAATCACGATCTGGAAAAGATGGTGGAGACCTCGGATCAGTGGATCCAGGATCGCACGGGCATCAAGAAGCGCCACATCGCCGGCCCCGGCGAGGCCACCTGTGACCTGGCCGAACAGGCCGCCCGCCGTGCGCTGGAAATGGCCGGGCGCAGCAGCGCCGACGTGGACCTGATCATCGTCGCCACGACCACCCCGGATCGCGTGTTTCCCAGCACCGCTTGCCTCTTGCAGCGGCGCCTGGACATCCATGGCTGTGCCGCTTTTGACATCCAGGCCGTGTGCACCGGCTTTGTCTATGCCCTGAGCGTGGCGGATCGTTTCATTCGTACCGGTGGCGCCAAGTGCGCCCTGGTGGTGGGGGCCGAGACCCTGTCCCGCATTGTCGACTGGACCGATCGCACCACCTGCGTGCTGTTCGGTGATGGCGCCGGCGCGGTGGTACTAGAGGCCAGCGAAGAGCAGGGCATCCTGTCCACCCATCTGCACGCCGACGGGCAGTTCGAGAACCTGCTGCATGTGCCCAAGGGCGTTTCCACCGCCTACGACGAGGTTATGGCGGGCGAGGCCTACATCCAGATGAAGGGCAACGAGGTGTTCAAGGTGGCCGTCAACACCCTGGGCCGGATCGTGGATGAGACCCTGGAATACAACGACATCGACAAGGCGGAGATCGACTGGCTGATTCCCCATCAGGCCAACATCCGCATCATCCAAGCTACTGCCCGCAAGCTGAAGATGTCCATGGACCGGGTGGTGGTGACGGTGGCCGAACATGGCAATACCTCCGCGGCCTCCATCCCCCTGGCTCTGGACGTGGCCGTTCGCGACGGTCGTATCCGCCAGGGGGACCTGCTTATGATGGAGGCCTTCGGGGGCGGCTTTACCTGGGGTTCCGCCCTGGTGAGGTTCTGAGCCGGGAACACCTGGCGAGGCCCGTTTCGATGGCCTCAGCGTATCGCTTTATCATCGTCTCACCCGCTTGAAACGAGGTTTTCATGGGCCTGGAAATCGAACGCAAGTTCCTGGTGAATGGCGATGCATGGAAGAAAAACGTCTCCCGCAGCATCCACTACAGACAGGGCTACCTGTGCGGCAGCAGCCACGCCTCGGTCCGGGTTCGGGTGACCGACGAAGATGCCCGCCTCAATATCAAGAGCGCTACCCTGGGTGTGCAGCGGGATGAGTTCGAATACGTTATCCCCCTGGACGAGGCCCGGCACATGCTCGAGGCCCTGTGCGAGGGGCCGCTGATCGAGAAGACCCGGCACTTTGTCGAGCACAAGCGCCATATCTGGGAAGTGGACGTATTCGAGGGCCAGAATCAGGGTCTGGTGGTGGCCGAGATCGAACTTTGCGCCGCTGATGAGATCTTTGATCGGCCCCCATGGACGGGTGAGGAGGTGTCCCATGATCCCCGCTATTACAACACCAGCCTGGTTCGTCATCCCTTTTGCCAATGGTGATCCGTCGCCTGTGATTCAATCCCTCGTCAGCGGCCCTTCTTCCATAACGTGCGCCCGTACGCCTGGGAGACTCGGATGCTGATCGACATCATGCTGGTGGATGACCATGACCTGGTGCGCATGGGCATTCGCGGACTGCTGGAGGAGCGCGCCGCCGTGACCGGCATACAGGGTCCTGGAGGCCGGCGCCAGTGGCTATCTCACCAAGGGCTGTCGCATCGAGGAGATGATCGCGGCCATCCACGGCGCGGTGCAGGGGGAACGCCACATCAGCCCCGCCGTGGCCCAGCGTCTGGCCCTGGGTGGCATGGGTGCGGGGGATGAGAATCCCTTCGATGAGCTTTCACGACGGGAACGCCAGATCCTGCTCATGATCCTGCAGGGTCTGTCGCACCAGGTCATCTCCGCCAGCCTGGATATCAGCCCCAAGAC
>JBHEOJ010000010.1:341-33044 GCA_046260855.1 Thioalkalivibrio sp. | reverse complement strand
ACCCTTGGGCGCATCCATGACCAGCAACAATCCCTACGTCAAGGTACTCGATATCGAGCAGACCCTGGCCGAGCTCAACACCACGCTGGAGCAGCTGCGCCAGGAGCGGAACGATCTCGAGATCGCCCTGACCACCGCCGTGGAACACGGCGATGCCATCGAGTCCCAGCTGGAGATGGCCAACCGCCAACTGCAGGGCGAGGTGCGTGAACGTCGGGCCATCGAGCGCCAGCTGCGGGATCTTGTCACCACCATCAGCCAGAAAAGCCGCGACCTGGAAGTGGTGCTGCAGACCATCACGGAACACGCCGACCAGATCGACCTGCAGTGGCTGGGCCGCTACATCGAGTCCGAGAGCGCCGCCCGGCACGACCCCCTCACCGGCCTGGCCAACCGGCGCATGCTGGACGAGAGCATGGCACGGGAATGGGCCCGGGCCCGGCGCAGCAAGCAATGGCTGGCCATGCTGTTGTGCGACGTGGACCACTTCAAGGCTTACAACGACCGCCATGGCCATCAGGCCGGCGACGAATGCCTCAAGCAGATTGCCGGGGTGCTCAAGACCGAGATCCACCGGGAGGGCGACCTGGTTGCCCGCTTTGGTGGCGAGGAGTTCGTGCTGCTGCTGCCCAACACCGATCCAGCCGGAGCCATACAGGTGGCCCGACGCATCCAGGATGACCTGGCCAAGGCCAATCTGACCCACGTCGAATCCCCCGAGGACAGCATCACCCTGAGCATCGGGGTTTCTGCCGTGGTACCCGATCAGGATGATGAGAGCGTGCTGTTCGCCGAGGTGGACAGGCTGCTCTACATGGCCAAGCAGCAGGGCAGAAACCGCATTGTCAGCAGCACCACCGACACGATAACGGAGACCATGCATGACCGAAGACTACGGCCAGATCAGGGAAATCCATCCCCAACGGGACATCGAGACCCTTAACCTGTCGTTCTGGCCCGGATCGGTCCCGCTCAAGCAGCGCTGGCGCAACAATGGCCTTTCCGCCGACTTTCTCGGCGACTACGTCACCACCTTCTTTCCCCTGGATGACAACGACCCGACCACCCGGCAGCGCCAGGGCGAAATCCGCGGCGCGGTGAGCTTCATCGCCAACGAGCTGCTGGAGAACGCCATGAAGTTCCATGCCGACGGGCTGCCGGAACCGATCACCATCCGCCTCTACCTGATGCGTGACCAGATCGTATTCCAGGAAAGCAACGCCGCCCGGGGCGAGGGCACCACCCGGTTGCGCGGTTTCGTGGAGCGGGTGCGCAGCACCGATCCCGGCGAGCTGTACATCGAGCAAATCGAGAGCAATGCGCTCGCCGAAGGCAGTGCCGGGCTTGGCTATCTCACCATGATCAACGACTATGGCGCCGATCTGGCCTGGCGTTTCGAGCCCATCGCCCAAGATGGTTTTCGCGTCACCACCCAGGTCATCATCAAGATATGACGGAGCAACAGGCAATGAAGGTTTTGGAAGGAGACGGTTACAAGGTCGAGCTGGACGAGGCCAATGACTGCATACGCATGGGCGGTTCCCTTCGCCTTGGCGGACTGAGCGAGTATGCCCCCATCTCCCGGATGCTGGAGGAGGCCCTGGACGGCCGCGAGACACTCACCGTGGATCTGACCGGGCTGGAGTTTCTCAACAGCTCCGGCATCGCCACCCTGTCCAAGTTCGTGATCGTGGTGCGCAACCGACAGACCTGCACCCTGCGCATCCGCGGTTCAAATGCCATCGCCTGGCAGGGCAAGTCCCTGAACAACCTCAAGCGCCTCATGCCGGCGCTGGAACTCACCTTCGATTGATCTTCCCGGCTCCAGGCCAAGGATCTGTCCGTGCCTCCATCTCTGCCGGCCCCCCATGAACCACCACAGCGCAGCCCCTTCGCCTCCGGCCTGACCTTCCGGCAGGCGGCGGTCACGCTGCTGATCGTGGTGATGCTGGGGCTGGCGGCGGGCATCATCGAACTGGCCGCCGACTGGAAATCCATGCGCTCGGAGATCCAGGCCAACACCGGGCGCACCCTGGAGCTGGTGCATGGCTCCGCCGCCGAGGCCGCCTACCAGTTCAACGACGAACTGGCCGCCCAGGTGGCTGAGGGTCTGTTTGCCAATCCTGAAGTGCAGCAGGTCACCCTGCGCGACAACTTCGGCGGCATCATCACCCGGCGGGACCGCCAGGACCTCCTGCCCGCCGGCCCCCTGGTCAGCCGGCTGTTCGGCGACATCACAGACTACGCCATCGAACTGCATCACGGCGCCGATCCCTCCGCCACCAGCCACGTGGGCCGCCTGGAGCTCATCCTGGAGGAGAACCGGATTGCCGAGCGCTTCATGGAGCGCGGCCTGGTCATCATGGTGGTGGGCCTGGCCAAGGCACTGATCATCTCCGCCCTGGTGGTGCTGATCTTCTATTTCATGATCACCCGCCCACTGCTGCGCCTGCACACGGCCATCACCCGCATCGACCCCGTGCGCCCCGGTCAGTGGCCCCGGCCCGCCATGCCCGGTCACGAGCGGGACGAACTGGGTCAGATCGTGGGCAGTCTGGACCGCCTCATGCAGGCCTTCCAGCAGGGGCTTGAGCAGCGCGACAAGGCCCGGGACGAGAACACCCGCCTGGGCGCCGAACTGGATGTTTCCCGGCGCATCCAGCAGATCCTGTTACCCTCCCGTGACGAGCTGGACAGCATCGAGACCCTGGACATCGCCACCCACATGGAACCGGCCCACGAGGTGGGCGGTGACTACTACGACATCCTCAGCCACGCGGACGGCGTGCGCATCGGCATCGGCGATGTCACCGGCCATGGCCTGGAGAGCGGCGTGGTCATGCTCATGACCCAAAGCGCGGTGCGCACCATGCTAAACACCCAGGAAGAGGACATGGTGCGGGTGATGGAGGTGCTCAACAGCACCATCTACAACAACATCCAGCGCATGGGCTGCGGCAAGAATCTCACCCTCGCCCTGATGGACTACCAGGCCGTACATCTCCATGAAAATCTCCCGGAACGGGGGCGCCTACGCATCAGCGGTCAGCACGAATCGGTGATCCTGGTGCGTGCCGATGGTAACGTGGAGTTGATCGACACCGATGAACTGGGCTTTCCCATCGGTCTGGTGGAGGAAATGGCGCAGTTCGTGGCGCACGCCGATCTCGCCCTGCATGAAGGCGATGTGGTGGTGCTCTACACCGACGGCATCACCGAGGCCGCGGACATGGATCATCGGCTCTATGGTCTGGAGCGGCTGGTTGAGGTGATTCGCAACCATCACCTCCAGCCGTGCGAGGCCATCAAGGACGCGATCATCGATGACGTGAAGCAGCACATCGGCGAACAGACCCTGTTCGACGACCTGACACTGGTCATTCTCAAACAACGCTAGGAGGGGGTGGCAATGGACGCAACAAGGCACAGTCTGAACACCACAACACCAGTCCTCACGGGCCTGCTGCTGACCCTGTTGCTATGCACGAGCGCAGTGGCACAGACCCTGGATGACATCCAGTGGATCAGCGAGGAATACGCCCCCTATAACTACACCGAGAACGGCGTGCCCCGGGGCATCGCCGTGGATGTGCTCATGGAGATATGGGATCGCGTAGGCGCGGAGCACCGCGCCACGGACATCCAGGTGCTGCCCTGGGCCCGGGGCTACCGCATCACACAGGATCAGCCGAATAGCTGTCTGTTCTCCACCACGGTCACCGATCAGCGCCGCACCCTGTTCACCTTCGTCGAGCCCGTGGTGGAAAACCGCATCGCCCTGCTCGCCCCCAGGAGCCGGGGGCTGCGCATCGAGTCACCCGCCGACATCGCTCAGTATCGCATCGGCGTGGTGCGCGACGACATTGGCGAGGAACTGGTGGTGGCCACCGGCGTGGACGTCCCCCTGGTGCGCACCGACTCCTCGCGCATCATGGTGCGCATGCTCCAGGGTCAGCGCTTCGACCTCATCGCCTATGACGAGGACGTGGCCCGCTGGGCCATGCAGTTGGAAGGCATCGACGCCAACGAGTACGAAGTGGTGTACGTGCTGCGCGAAGGCGTCATGGGCATCGCCTGCAACAAGGACACGGACCCCGTGCTGATCCAGGAACTGCAACAGGCCCTGGATGCCTTGACCGAAGACGGCACCCTGCGACGCATTACCCGCAAGTACCGGCAATGACGCCCCGGCGGGGCCCCTGCCCTGCCGGAACGCGCCCAGGTAACGGGACACCCCTCATGCATGCAAACCAGGTCAGCCTGCGCAGGATCCTGGTCCTGAACCCCAAGGGCGGCTCGGGCAAAACCACCCTGGCCACCACCCTGGCCGCCTGGGTGCTCAAGCTCGACAAGTCCTTCGTGCTGGGGCTGGAGCAGGACAAGAGCGACCAGGCCATCGTCCAGGCGACCCTGAGTCTGGGTCACAATCTGGGCATGGAAGTGGTGGCCGAGGGGGTAGAAAACGCGCAGACCTGGGACTTCCTGATGCAAATCGGCTGCGACGGCGCCCAGGGGTTTCACATGTGCAGGCCCCTGCCCGCCGATGCGCTCGAGGCCTGGCTGGAAAAGCGCCTACCCCACGCCAGACATCTCGCCGCGGTCGCTGACTGCCACGCGGCGCGCGTCCGGCTTGCCGCCTTCCCGCAGGCACGAATCAGGCAGCCGGGCCTTTCCAGCCGGGCATGTCGGCCAGGTCCGCCAGCAGTTGACGGTTGTCCCGAGCCCGTGCGGCTTGCGGATCAGGGATTGCCCCGTGGGATTCAATGGCACACACGTAAGTCTGCGGCACCTGCAGGTAGCGCGCACCGGCGGCGATCAGGTCCCGATACCAGTCGTAGGGCAGTGCCAGGGGGTCCACCCGTTCGGGCAGGGCCAGGTAGGTGAAGGCCCGGCTGCCATCGGGCAGGGTGAGTTCCGTCACGCCATAACCCGCTTCCGCCTCATCCAGCGGCCCTCGTTCACGGTCCGGGAGGCTGAACACCGCGCACCAGACCTGATCTTCGGCACGTCCGGTTTCAATGATGTGTCCCTTGCCGGAACCGTCATACCCGCGCTTGTGGAAGGTCAGCCGCCAACCCGTGAGGCAGACACGTTCCTCCAGCCGGGCCGAAGGCACCCGCCGGCGCAGGCGTTCCGGATGCAGGTTGGAGCCGTAGGCCAGATAGCGCAGCAGGCTCATGGGGCCAGCACCATCCCGTCGCCCTGCACCTGCACGGGCACCGCCGTGAGCGACTTGCGCTTGCAGGGACCGGCTACGCACAGACCGTCCTCGATGCGAAACAGCGCGCCGTGGGTGGCGCAGACGATCAGTTCGCCCTCGTCATCCAGGAACACATCCGGCTGCCATTCCAGGGGGCTGCCGGTATGGGGACAGCTGTTGCGATAGGCGCGTACCACCTCACCCCGGCGCACCACGAAGATCTCCTCGGGGCCCTGGCCCAGGTCCACGGTCAGACCCAGGGAACCGGTGGCCTCCAGATCGGCCAGTGTGCACAGCGGGCTCATGGCTGCCCTCCCAGTCCACCCAGGCCTTGCTGACCCACCTTGCGCCCGGCCAGGGCCACGGCGATGCCCAGGGCCTCGGCCACGGTACGGCCGCTGGCCAGTCCGTGGATAAAGCCGGCATTGAAGGTATCCCCGGCCCCGAGGGTGTCCACCACGGCGGGCGGCGGCACGCCCGGCGCGTGGTGCAGCACACCGCCCCCATCCCGGGCCCAGGCACCGGCCTCGCCCCAGGTGCAGCTCAGGATGGCCCCGGGGCAGCGCTCACCCATGTGATCCAGGAAGGCCTCGGCGGAATCAAAACCACGCCCCCGGGCGAAGGGCCGGGAGAACAGGATCACATCGGGCAGGTCGAACAGGCGGTCGATGTGTGCACGCTCCTTCTCCACCTCCAGGGATACCGGCTGGTCCGTGAGTCGTTCCCGCAGTTGCCCCAGCATGACACCGGTGACGTCCCCATCCCGGGCCTCCAGATGCACCCAGTCCACGGCCTCCACGGGCACCTGCCCCAAATGGGCCGCGTCCAGTTCCGGCAGATCCCGGTAATGGACGATGGTGCGCGAGCCGCTTTGGGCATTCACGGTGATGTAGGAGCAGGGGGTGCGGCCGTCGCGCCGGGCGCAATTCTCCACGCCCAATCCCCGCGCCGCCAGCAGTGCCGCCAGACGCTCGCCGTCGGGCTCCCGGGCCAGCACGGCACAGAGGTCCACGCGATGCCCCAGCTGGGCCAGCACCCAGGCGCTGTTGGCGGCATTGCCACCGGGCACGACACGCTGGGCGATGGCGCGCAGTTCCTCGTCCTCCGCCGGGTAGTGATCCACGGTGTTGACGATATCGAGGGTGGCGATGCCGATGGCGAGAATGTGGGACATGGCGCGGTTGAGACCTGGGGACCGGGCGCTTAACCTACCACGAACACCGACAGCAGATCAGGTCTGAAACATGCGCCTTTACGAGTCATCCGAGCAGGTGGAAGCGGCCTTCTACGACGCCTTTGAACGGGCCGACATGGACGCCATGCGCGAGGTCTGGGCAAACGACAAGGGCATCAGCTGCATCCATCCCGGCGGCGAACGCCTGGACGGCGTGGCTGCCGTGATGGACAGCTGGGCCGGCATCCTCTCCGGTGGCCCCATGCTGCGGGTACGCCTGTCCCATCGCCGGGTTCGCGTGAGCGGTGAGCTGGCCGTTCATACACTCCGGGAGAACCTCTACGTTGAGAGCGCCCTGCGCGGTGTGGCCCTGGTCACCAATGTCTACCGGCGCAGTGAGTCCGGCTGGCAGATGGTCCTGCACCACGCCGCCCCCGACCCCAACCCTCCCGACATCGAACCCCCTGCCCCCGGCGGGGTGCACTGATGCCCCAGCGTTACGCCAGCCCCGACGAGGCGGAGGCGGCCTATTACGACGCCTTCCAGGCCGCCGATCTGGACGCCATGATGGACGTGTGGCTGGATCACCCGGACGTGGTGTGCATGCACCCGGTGGGCGGCCACCTGCTGCGCGGCTATCCGTCGGTGCTGGAGGGCTGGCTGCACGTGTTCGCCCGGGAACTGGACATCAAGCTGGAACTGAAGAACGTGGTGCGCACCATGACCGCGGACCTGGCGGTGCACAGCGGCGAGGAACACATCACCCGCTCCGGCGACCCGGACGTGAGCGGCATCGTGCGGGTCACCAATGTCTACCAGCGCACCCTGGACGGCTGGCGCATGGTGCAGCACCACGCCTCACCGGGCCCCCGGGAACCCCACGTGGAAGCGCCCGCGGATTTCCTCTCGGGCGGTGGCGGAAGTCGGACGCATTGAGGTCAGTGGCCAGTGGCAAGTCTCAAGTGGCAAGGAAACACAAAACCCGCACCCCCCTCTCCCGCCGGGACAAATCCGGCGGGAGAGGATTTGAACAGCCGACTGGCTGGCCCGAGGGGCGGAGGGCAGGACGCCCGAATAGAGGGCTGGGCTGTGGACGGTTTCCCTCGTCTAGGATGCACATTCAAAAATCAAACCGCACACCCGCCAGCCACACCTGTCCACCGTGGGCATCCCAGGCGGTCTCGGCGGCGCCGCCGCGCTTCTCGGTGATGGCGGCGGTCTCCTCCTCGTAGTAATACTCTGCGAAGAACATGAGCCGGTCGTTGAACTGGTGGTCCACGCCCAGGTGGATCACGTCCTCGCCGTAGCGCTCCACGTTGGCAACCATGGCCTTGAAGGTGTGCTTGCCCAGGGTGTAACCGGCATACAGGTTCACGGCCGTATCGCCATCGGCACCATAGGCATCGCGGATGTCGCTCTTGTGGACCTCGTACTTGGCGCCGATGTAGAGATCAGCCATGGTATGCATCAGGGAAAGGCCGAGGATCTGCGCATCGTCCGCGCCGCCCAGGTCGTCGATACCGAAGGAGAACACCGTGTCGTTGAGACGATAGCTGGCGGTGATCTGCAGGCGATCGTCCGCCGTGCCGCTGGCCTTGGCCGCGCCGTTGCGCCGGCTCCAGGCGGTGGCGAAGCTCAGACCGCCGAACTCGGGGCTCTCGTAGGCCAGGGTGTCGGAGAGGCGAAAGGCAGTGTAGGTGGCAAAACCGCTGTAATAGCTGCTGAACATGTCCACTGGGTAGGCGATGGCGTTGTAATAGGGCATCCACATTTGCCCCAGGCTGAATGCGCCGAACCTGCCCCGCACGCCGATTCGCGCGATGCGGATGTCCTCGTCCTGATCCCAGGGGTCCTGCACCGCCTTGTTGGCGATATCCAGGGGCAACTCCAGCTGACCGAACAGTTCGACGCCGTCGCTCAGGGCATAGTCGGCGTTGAAACCGATCCGTGAGTAGGCATCGCGCACACCCGTGTAGGAACCCAGCGCCGATGTGTCATCAGGCTGCACCGATTCGCCATGCACACGGGCAGAGCCGTAGAAATTGAAGTTCAGGTCATCGGCGCCACCCATACCCGGTACGGCCAGGGCGGTGAACGCTGTCCAGGCAAGCCAACGGTGGCCAGTCGAAATGGTCGCTGCAATCATGGCGTTCCTCCCTGATATCCACAAACAGGCCATATAGGCCTCTCGTTCAAGTATAGGCACTTAGTCCGGTGGAGGCTCCCGGCGCTTGGGTTGGGGCTGAGGGAACCACCACATGAGCAGCAACAACAGGGGCAGACCCAGCAGGGCGAGGCCCGCAGACATGGCGAAGAACACGGCCCAGTCACCATCCAGTTGATCCACCATCCAGCCACTGGAGGCGGACAGCCAGATGCGCGCCAGATTGCCCAGGGAGGCCAGCAGGGCGTACTGGGTGGCGGTGTAGGCCACGTTGGTCAGGCTGGAGAGATAGGCCACGAAGGCCACCGTGGCCAGCCCGCCGGTGAAGTTGTCGCTCATCACCGCGATCTTGAACACGGTCATGTCATGTCCGGACATGGCCAACCAGGAGTAGGTGAGGTTGGTGCTGGCGGCGGCAAGCCCGGCGAAGAACAGGGACTTCATCACGCCGAGGCGATACACCAGGAAGCCCCCGACCAGGATGCCCAGGGCATTGGCTGCCAGGCCGTAGACCTTGGAGACGTTGGCGATGTCCACCAGCTCGAACCCCATCTCCCGGTAAAACACCCCGGACATGCGCCCCAACAGTGCGTCGCCGAACTTGAACACGAAGATGAACACCAGGATCAGCACCCAGCCGTCCCGGCGCATGAAGTCCGCGAACGGCGCCACTACAGCGCCGTAGAGCCAGGTGGCGAGATCCGCCAGGGGTCCCCGCAGGCGGGGATTGTGGTGCAGCCGATCGGCCACGTGCCGTTCCCGTTTCACGGTCTCCAGGGTGGGACGGGCCACGGGCTCCGGCGAGAGCAGGATGGCCAGCACACCGATGCCGATGGCGAAGGCCAGCACCCCGTAGGCCACGTTCCAGCCAAAACTCGCTGCCAGGTACAGCCCCCCCGCACCGCCCACCAGGGTGCCGCCCAGGTGCCAGCCCCAGATGGCGGCGGCTGAGCCGGCGCCGTACTGGTAGGGCTCTAGCACGTCGATGCGGTAGGCGTCGATGACGATGTCCTGGGTGGCGGAGACGAAGGCCACGAACAGGGCCGCGGAGGCCACCGCCATGAGATTCCCGGAGGGATTGGTCAGGGCCATGAGGCCGATGGCGACGATCAGCCACAGCTGCGCGAACAGGGCCCAGCCCCGCCTTCGACCGAAACGGGCCGTGAGCCAGGGCAGGGGCATGCGGTCCACCAGGGGCGCCCACAGGAAGTTGATGGCGTAGGGGGTGGTGGCCAGGGCAAACAGGCCGATGTCCGTGCGGCTCACGCCCTCGTCGCGCAGCCAGATGGACAGATTGCTGAACACCAGCGGCGCCGGCAGCCCGGAGGAAAAGCCCAGGGCCAGCAGAGTGATCATGCGCCGGTCGTAGTAGACCTTGAGACTCTCAAGCCAGGCGTTCATCTTTGACGGACACTCACCACGAAGGACACGAAGATCACGAAGGCAAATCCCCAGCTGAACATGAAAAGGACGAAACCAGCCTGGTCAGGATCGCCAAGCACTGCCTTGACGGTCACACTGAGGCACCACTCATGGGCTGCTTCGTGCCCTTCGTGGTTAAACACTCTCCGGCGGGAACGGCAGATCGTAATCCATGGTCAGCGGCGCGTGGTCGGAAAAACGCTGCTCGGTGAAGATACTCGCCGCGCGGATCCTGTCGCTCAGCCCCGGCGAGACGATCTGATAGTCCAGACGCCAGCCCACGTTCTTGGCCCAGGCCTGGCCCCGGTTGGACCACCAGGTGTACTGGTCGGGCTCGGTATTCACCACCCGAAAGGCATCCACCCAGCCCACCTGGTCGAACAGCCGATCCAACCAGGCCCGCTCCTCGGGCAGGAAGCCGGAGTTCTTCTGGTTGCTCTTCCAGTTCCGCAGGTCGATGGGCTTGTGGGCGATGTTCCAGTCGCCGCACACCACGTACTCCCGGCGCTTGCGCCTGAGCGCCGCCAGGTGCGTCATGAACCGATCCATGAACCGGTACTTGGCCGCCAGGCGTTTCTCGCTGGAGGAACCGGAGGGTAGGTACAGGGAGATCACCGACAACTTGCCAAACTGCGCCTCGATATAGCGCCCTTCTGCATCGAACTCCTCACAACCCAGCCCGGTAATGATGCGATCCGGCTTTACCCGGCAATACAGTGCCACACCGCTGTAACCCTTCTTCTCGGCGTCGTGGTAATAGGTGGAATAACCTTGAGGCCAGAAGGTCTCATCGCCAAGCTGGTGTTCCTGGGCCTTGGTCTCCTGGATACAGACCACGTCCGCGTCCTGGCCCCTGAGCCAGTCGAAAAAGCCCTTGCGGGCAGCGGCACGTATGCCGTTGGCATTGAGGGTGATGATGCGCATGGCTGCGAAGGTTAACGGCAGAGGGCCCAAGTGGAAAGCCCGTGTGTGCAATGACAAGTCTTTCCTCTTACATCTTGTATCTTGTATCTTCGCCCTTATGAAAACCTACCAATCCGAATTTCTCGCCTTCTGCCTGGAGCGCGGCGTGCTGCGCTTCGGTGAATTCACCCTCAAGTCCGGGCGCGTGAGCCCGTATTTCTTCAATGCGGGCCTGTTCAACCTGGGTTCGGATCTCGCCCGCCTGGGGCGTTTCTACGCCCAGGCCATCAGCGATTCCGGCGTGGAGTTCGACATGCTGTTCGGCCCGGCTTACAAAGGCATCCCCCTGGCGGCGGCCACCGCCATCGCACTCTCCGAACACCACGGCCGTGACCTGCCCTGGTGTTTCAACCGCAAGGAGCTCAAGGACCATGGCGAGGGCGGTTCCCTGGTGGGCGCGCCGTTGCAGGGTCGGGTACTGATCATCGACGACGTGATCACCGCCGGCACCGCCGTCCGCGAGTCCGTGGACATCATCCGCGCCGCGGGTGCCCAGCCCATGGGCGTGGCCATCGCCCTGAACCGCCAGGAAAAGGGCAAGGCCGCACTCTCCGCCATCCAGGAAGTAGAGGCGGAGTTCGGACTGTCCGTGGTGAACATTGCCTCCCTGGGCGATCTGATCGAGTTCATGGGCGCCCAGGGCGGTCTGGACGAACACCTCAAGGCCGTGGAGGCCTACAGGGCGCAATACGGTGTTTAGAGGAAGGCGCCAGAGGCAAGTTGCTAGAGGCAAGTGACAAGAAACGGACCTTCAAACGTCGCGCAATTTTCTAAGCCACCACACCAGGAAAAGGCCCAGCAGCACACCGGCGCCGTTGGCCAGGATGTCCAGCCATTCGAAGGTCCGGGTCGGGGTGAAGGTCTGGGCCACCTCGATGCACACCCCCAGCGCGAACACCCCGCCCAGCACCCAGGCGGTACCCCGGGTGTAGGCGTAGAGCCCCAACACCGTGAGCAGACCATAGCCCAGCAGGTGGCCCAGCTTGTCGAAGAGGCCCATGTCCGGCACGTGGGGGGCGGGCATCAGGCTGCCGGCAACGATGAGGGCGGCGAACCACCAGAAGGCGATGATGCGAATGCGTGCCCAGCGGGCGCGGGTGACGGGGTCGGTCATGGAGGGCTCCGGTTTGGGTCTACTTGAGGATAAGGCTCAGGCCTACCAGCAGGGTTACCGCTTCGAAGGCCCGTTTGATCCAGCGATTGCCGTGACGAATACCGAGACTCGCACCCAGGTAGCCGCCGATCAGGGATCCGGCGATCAGCGCCGGCAACCAGCTCCAGCGGATATCGCCAAGCACGCCCAGCACCAGGGCCCCGGTGCCGTTCCAGAAGATACCCACCAGGACCAGTGTGTAGGCCACGGCCCGTTTGTAGTCGAGCCCAAACCAGTGTACCAGCCAGAGGGTGGCAAACAGGCCAGTGCCCGAGGTGAGCGAGCCATTGAGGATGCCGATCACAAACAGACCCAGGCCGCCCACCAGAAAACCTTGACGACCGCGATTGCGGGGTTCATAGACCTGTCCCAGGGCTGGACGCAGCACCGAGTACAGGCCGAGGGCGATGGTGAGCAGCCCCAGGGCGATCTCCGCGCCCCGCTCCGGTACATGGAGGATGAGGCTTGCGCCGATCATCACCCCCGGCAGGCCGGTTATCAGGATAAAACCTGTAAAGCGACGCTCGAGTGTGCTTTCCTTGAGATGTCGCAGGGTGGCGCCCAGCCCCAGGGCCACGCTGGCCACCTTGTGGGTGGCCAGGGCCACGCCAAAGGGCAGACCCAGGAAGATCAGCGCAGGCAGCTGGATGAGCCCGGCACCTCCACCGGACAAGGCTGACAGGAGGTTGGCCACCAGGGCGATGACGAACAGCAGTGACTGGTCCAGAATAGACAAGGGCAGGGAGGCCGGCTTGGAATACAGTGAGGTCGCTCTCCGCATTTTGCGGAGACGCTAGAGCGTAACACAGGGGTCTTGATGAGCGTTGTACGCAACATACTGACGGTAGTGGGCCTTGCGGCCCTCCTGGTGGTCACCTCCGCCCAGGCCCAGATGTACCGCTGGACCGACGAACAAGGGCGAACCCATTACAGCGACAGCCCGCCCCCGGAGGCCGCCCGTCAGGAACGCCGGGTCATGGATGAACGGGGCATCACCGTGCGCACCCTGGACCGGGCGCTTACCGAGGAAGAACTGGAACAGCGACGCCAGGAAGAGGCCCGCGCCGAGGCCGAGCGCCAGGTCCGGGAAGAGCAGGAACGTCGCGACCGGATACTGCTGCAAAGCTTCGGTTCAGAACGGGAACTGATCACCGCCCGGGATGACCGGGTGACGCTCATCGACAGCACCCTGAACATCACCCGGGAGAAAATCCGCAACCTCGAGGAACAGAAGTCCAGGCTGGAGGAGCGGCGTAACCGGCTCGCCAGCCAGGACAGGGAGATCCCCGCCGCGCTCACCGAGGACATCGCCTCTCTAGTACGCCAGCTGGACATACAGGAACGCTTTCGCGACGACCGCGCAGCGGAACGTCAGCGGCTCATGGAACAGTTCAACGCCGACCTCGAACGCCTCAGAGAGCTGCAGGCCGCTGGCAGATAGCCTTTGCGCGTAAGGCGTAAGGCAAGAAACGTAAAGCCACATCATTTCTCGATGCTCAAACCAACGGGATTTTTAGCCACAGAGGGCACAGAGGGCACAGAGGTCACAGAGGCAACAAGAGACCCTGCCCGTTAATAACGTTTTCCCTCTGTGACCTCTGTGCCCTCTGTGGCTAAACGCCTTTCGCCTATCCCCTATCGCCTCCCGCCTCATCCACAAACCTCAACTCCGAATCAACGTCCCCACACCCTGATCCGTGAACAGTTCCAGCAGCACCGCATGCTCTACCCGCCCATCGATGATGTGGGCCGACCTCACACCGGACTTCACCGTATCCAGGGCGCAGCGGATCTTGGGGATCATGCCGCCGTGGATGGTGCCGTCTGCGATCAGTTCATCCACCTGGCGAGCGGTGAGTCCCGTGAGCAGTTTGCCCTGGGGGTCCAGCACACCGGTGGTGTTGGTCAGCAAGATGAGCTTCTCAGCGCCCAGCACCGAGGCCATCTTGCCCGCCACCACATCCGCGTTGATGTTGTAGGCGGTGCCGTCGTCACCCACGCCGATGGGGGCGATCACCGGGATGAAATCCCCGGCGTCCAGCATATGCACCACCGCCGGGTCGATACCCGAGACCTCACCCACGTGACCCAGGTCGACGATCTCCGAGGCATCGGCATGGTCACCGAGGCGCGTGTGGGTCAGGCGCCGGGCATGGATGAGCCCGCCGTCCTTGCCGGTCAGGCCCACAGCCCGGCCGCCGAAGCGGCTGATGAGACTCACGATCTCCTTATTCACCAGACCGCCCAGCACCATCTGCACCACGTCCATGGTCTCGCTGTCGGTGACCCGCAGCCCGTCCACGAAGCGTGACTCCTTGCCGATCTGCGCCAGCATCTTGCCGATCTGCGGCCCACCCCCGTGCACCACCACGGGATTGAGCCCCACCTGCTTGAGCAGCACGATGTCCCGGGCAAAACCCTCCTTGAGGTTCTCGTCGACCATGGCATTGCCGCCGTACTTGATGACGACGGTCTTACCTGAGAAGCGCTGGATATAGGGCAGCGCCTCAATGAGGACGCGGGCGGTGGTGGTGGCGGATTCGTGATTCATGGGTCTCCGTTAGCCTGTGGGCTGATGCCGACTTTCGGTGAACTATTCTATGCAAGAAGTACGAAGTGTGAAGTGTGAATTGGGAAGTGCGAAGTGTCGGTTTTCTTCCGACTTCCCAATTCACACTTCGCACTTCAATTCCCCCTTCATCCTTCGGATCGTCCGGGATCAAGCGATCCCGGACGATCCGAATCCCCCCTCCCCCCGGTGGCTCTCCTCGAAGGACTCCACCACCTCAAACTGCGCCTGTACCACCGGCACGATCACCAGCTGGGCGATGCGTTCGCCGGGCTGGATGACGAAGGGCTCGCGCCCCCGGTTCCAGCAGGAGACGAACAACTGGCCCTGGTAGTCGGAGTCGATGAGCCCCACCAGGTTGCCCAGCACGATGCCGTGTTTGTGACCCAGGCCGGAACGGGGCAGGATCATGGCCGCCAGGCCCGGATCGGCGATGTGGATGGCGATGCCCGTGGGGATGAGTTGCGTGTCACCGGGAGAGAGGGTCAGCGCCTCATCCACGCAGGCGCGCAGGTCCATGCCGGCGGAACCGGGGGTGGCGTGGGTGGGCAGGGGGATGTCGTGACCGATGCGGGGGTCGAGGATCTTCACTTCGATCTTGTTCATGGGGTTTCCGTCAAAAAGAAAGATTCAAAGCCGCTGCCGGGGTGTCAGAGTCGTTGCCGACCTAAGATGGGGTGTCGCCGACGGCGCAGATCACGGTGCCGTCCCGCTGTTCACGCAGGCGTTGTGCAATCACCATCACCAGGGCCCGGGCCAGCTGCTCCTTGGACTGCCTGGGCAGGGTGCTGCCACCGCCGGGCCAGAGCAGGGTGAGCGCGTTGTCGTCCAGATCGAAACCCTGGCCGCCGGAGACGTCGTTGGCAGCGATCAGGTCCAGACCCTTTTTCATGAGCTTGGCCCGGGCATGGCGCTCCAGCTCCCGGGTCTCGGCGGCGAAACCCACGGTGAAGGGGCCCTCGGGCAGGGCAGCAACGGTGGCCAGGATGTCGGGATTGCGCTCCAGCCTGAGGTTCAGGTGTTCGGCGTTTTTCTTGATCTTGTGGTCCTGAACTGCGGCGGCCCGATAATCGGCCACTGCGGCAGCAGCCACGAACACATCCGCCTGGCTCGCCCGAGCCATGACCGCTTCCAGCATCTGGGCGGCGGTCTCCACAGGAACACATTCGACGCCCTCGGGGTCGCTCAGGGCCGTGGGACCGCAGACCAGGGTCACCGCGGCGCCCGCCTCCCGGGCAGCTCGGGCCAGGGCGTAGCCCATCTTGCCGGAGCTGCGGTTGGTAAGATATCGCACCGGGTCCAGGGCCTCGCGGGTGGGCCCGGCGGTCACCAGTACCTGCAGGCCGGACAGGACCCCGGTGGCGAACTCCGCTTCCAGCCCCGAGATCAGTTCCGGCACCTCCAGCAGGCGCCCCTCGCCTGTCTCGCCGCAGGCCTGACTGCCCGCGCCGGGGCCCAGCAGGCGGATCCCCCGTTCAGAGAGTGTTTGCACATTGGCCCGGGTGGCGGGATTCGCCCACATGGCCTGGTTCATGGCCGGCGCCACACACACCGGTGCACGGCTGGCCAGACACAGGGTGGTGAGCAGGTCATCGGCCTGGCCATGGGTCAGACGCGCCAGGAAATCCGCCGTGGCCGGGGCCACCAGGATGACATCCGCCCAGCGGGCGAGCGCAATGTGGTCCATGCCCGCCTCGGCCTCGGGATCAAACAGGGCCGTACGCACCGGCTGGCCGGACAGGGCCTGAAACGTAAGTGGCGTAACGAACTCGGTGGCCCCGCGGGTCATCACCACCCGCACCTGGGCGCCGGCCTCGCGCAGGCGCCGGGTCAGCTCGCAGGCCTTGTAGGCCGCGATGCCGCCGGTGACACCTAGCAGGATGCGTTTGTGAGTCAGTGTGGGCATCCGCCCAGTCTATTGCCGGGCGGCGTGTTTGGGAACCATGCCGGGGTGCTGTGAAAGTCAAAAGCCGGAACACGAAGGACGCAAAGGTCTCGCCAAGGACACGGAGGAAAATCCTGATGTGAAAAATCCTTTGCGCCCTTCGCACAGACCTTCGCGTCCTTGGCGGTTCGCATTTCGTACTTTTTAAACACAGGCACCGGATCAGGTATGCTGCGCAGATACCCGCTCCGGTCAATCCCATGAGCTACCACTATCCGCCCCGCTTCCAGCAGACCCGCTGGACCATCTACGCCCTGCTGGTACTGGCCTACATGCTGGTGTTCTTCCACCGCATAGCGCCCGGCGTGGTGGCCGGGGACCTGTCCGCCAGCTTCGGCATCAGCGCCGCCGCGCTGGGTTCACTGGCTGCCATGTACTACTACATCTACACCGCCATGCAACTCCCCGCCGGCGTGCTGGCGGACACCCTGGGTGCCCGCTACGCGGTGATGCTGGGCAACCTGGTGGCGGGCGTGGGCTCCATCACCTTCGGCCTCGCGGAGACCTTCGCCGTGGCCAGCCTGGGGCGCTTCCTGGTGGGACTCGGGGTCTCGGTGGTGTTCGTGGGACTCATGAAGAGCAACAGCGTGTGGTTCAGCGAACGCAACTACGGCACCATCAGCGGCGTCACCCTGCTGCTGGGCAACCTGGGGGCCATTGCTGCCACCGGGCCGCTGGCCCTGGTGCTGGTGCACTACGAATGGCGCAGTGTGTTCGTGGCCCTGGGCGTACTCGCCCTGATCCTGGGCTTCGCCTCCTGGTGGAAGGTGCGCAACCGGCCCGAGGACCTGGGCTTTCCCTCGGTGCGGGAGATGGAGGGCCTGCCCGCCCACGCGCCGCGCCGACAGCACTGGCTCAGAGACCTGCGGGGCGTCCTCACCCACCGCCGGCTCTGGCCGGGCTTCGTCTACGACTTTGGTGTCACCGGCTCCCTGTTCGGCTTCGTGGGCCTGTGGGCCATCCCGCTGCTGCGGGACGTCCACGGCCTGACCCGGGGCGATGCCTCCGGCTACACCACCGTGGCCATGATCGCCTTCGCCCTGGGCTGCCTGGTGGCGGGTAGTTTCTCCGACCGCCTGGGCCGGCGCCGCCCGGTGCTCACCGGAGGTGCCCTGGCCTACGCTGCCGTATGCGCCGCCCTGCTGCTTCTGCCCTGGGGGCCCGGCTGGTCCGGCTACCTGTTGTTCATCACCCTGGGTCTGTCCGCCGGCTGCTTCGTGGTGGCCTATGCCCAGGCCAAGGAAGTCACCGCCCCCGCGTTGTCGGGCATGGCCATCGCCTGGGTCAACACCGGCCTGTTCCTGGGTGCCGCAATCTTCCAGCCCCTGTTCGGCTGGGTCCTGGACCTGGGCTGGGACGGGGCCCTGGTCGCCGGCGTGCCGGTCTACGGCGTCGCCGACTACCGTTACGGCCTCATGCTGCTGCTGGGTTTCGCCGGGCTTGCGGTGCTGGCCAGCCTGTTCTTTACCGAGACACGGTGTCGCAACATCACTACCAGCCAGGCCAGTTAGTTCACCGCCCTGCTGAATTTTGGCCCTCGCCCGCCTTGCGCCCCGCACTTGCGGAGCGCTAATGTCATGACTCATGGAAGGTTGACCGCAAGGAGAGCGAGACCATGCCCATCACCGACTGGCCCGCCGATGAACGCCCCCGGGAGAAACTCCTGGCCCGGGGCGCTGCTGCGCTGTCCGACGCCGAACTGCTGGCCATCTTCCTGCGCACCGGCGTGACCGGGAAGACCGCCGTGGACCTGGCCCGGGACCTGCTGGCCCGCTTCGGCGGCCTGCGCCCACTGCTCCAGGCAGACCTGGACAACTTCTGCGCCGCCCGGGGACTGGGCTCGGCGAAGTTCGCTCAGCTCCAGGCAGTGCTGGAGATGGGCCGTCGGCATCTATCGGAGGGTCTTGCCCGGGGCGATGCGCTGAGCAGCCCCGAGGACACGCGCCGATTCCTCGCTGCGCGCCTGAGGGACTATCCCTTCGAGGTGTTCGCCTGCCTGTTCCTGGATAACCGCCACCGGGTAATCGCCTTCGAGGAACTGTTCCGGGGCACCATCGACGGAGCCAGCGTACATCCCCGGGAGGTCGTGCGCCGGGCCCTGGCCCACAACGCCGCCGCCCTGATCCTGGCCCACAACCACCCCTCCGGCGTGGCCGAGCCCTCACGCTCCGACGAGGCCATCACCCGGCGCCTGCGCGACGCCCTGGCCCTGGTGGACATCCGGGTGCTGGACCACGTGGTGGTGGGAGACAACCTCGTCTCCTTTGCGGAGCGGGGTTTGCTCTAGGAAGCCTGTTTAGCCGGCCTGAGTGTCCGTCGGTGGCACGGCCACCGGCCTGCTCGGCCACCATGGCGATGGGGTTGCACTCGTAGACCAGGCGCTGCTTGCCCTTGGGCGCGGCACCCGTGGGCGGGCAGATGAAGATGCCGCCCTTGAGCAGGTTGCGGTGGAAATTTGATACCAGGGAGCTGATGTAGCGGCAGGTGTAGGGGCGGCCGGTGGCGGCATCGTCTTCTGGCAGTGACGGAATGTAGGCCTTCACCCCCTCGGGTAAGCGCACGTGCTTGCCCTCGTTGAGGCTGTAGATGCGCCCCTGTTCCGGGGTCTTGATGATTAGGTGAGAGAGGCAGAACTCCCCGATGGAGGGGTCCAGGGGTCCATGCAGAACACGTATCTGTATGAACCTGTTCGCAAAAAAGGGCAGCGGGATCACTCCCGCTGCCCTTGAGTATAAGCCCGATGGACTACTTGCCCTTGCGGGGCGCCGGCTTGCGTGCGGCGGATCCAGCCGGGCGCTTGGGTCCCTTGGGGCCGCGCTTGTGTACCTCTGCCGGAGCGGGCTCCCCGAAGGGGCGCAGACCCAGCTTGCGGCCGCACACCCAGACCCCCTGGAGGTGCTTGAGCAGGGGACGGGGCATCTCCATGGGCAGATCCACGGTGGTGGTCTCGTCGCCGATGTCGATGTGGCCGATGTAGGCGCTGTCCAGCCCCGCCTCGTTGGCGATGGCGCCCACCAGGTTGCCGGGCTTGAGGCCATGGGTATGGCCCACGTCCACCACGAAACGCTCCATGACCACCTCCGGCTGCCCCTTCAGGGGCAGCGGGGCCGGCGTGTGAGTGCTGCTCTTGCGCGGCCGCGGCTTTTCCGCACGGTCCTTGTCCCGCTCGAAACGGGGCGAGACTTCATGGCGGGGCGGTGGCGCAGCGCGCTCATCCAGGAGCAGGGGCTCCTTGCCCTGGGAAAGCTTCGCCAGGGCCGCGGCGATGTCCAGTGCATCGATGCCGGTGTCCTGCTGGTATTCGGTCACCAGTTGCAGGAACGGTTCCAGGTCATCGGCCTCCAGGGCCTCAGCGATCCGCTCCTTGAACCGGGCGACACGCTGTTCGTTCACGTCACCGGCCGTGGGCATGTGCATGGGCTCGATGGGCTGACGGGTGGCGCGCTCGATGGCCTTGAGCATGCGCTGTTCCCGGGGCGCCACGAACAGGATCGCCTCGCCGGCACGACCGGCCCGGCCGGTGCGTCCGATGCGATGCACATAGGATTCGGTATCGTGGGGGATGTCGTAATTGAGCACATGGCTGATGCGCTCCACATCCAGGCCCCGGGCCACCACGTCCGTGGCCACCAGGATGTCGAGCTTGCCCTTCTTCAGGCGATCCACCACCCGCTCGCGCTGGTTCTGGGGGATATCGCCGTTGAGCGCCTCGCAGGCATGCCCCCGGGCCGTGAGCCGCTCGGCCAGGTCCACCGTCTCGGTCTTGGTGCGCACGAAGATGAGCATGGCATCAAAGGGCTCCGTCTCCAGCAGACGGGTCAGGGCATCGAGTTTGTGCAGTCCGCTCACCCGCCAGTAACGCTGGCGAATGGTGGTCGCCGTGGTGGTGGCGGAACGGATGCGCACCTCGGCGGGATTCTTCAGATGGGTGTGGGCCACCCGGCGAATCACCTCGGGCATGGTGGCGGAGAACAAGGCCACCTGGCGCTCCGGCGGGGTCTGGGTCAGCACCCATTCCACGTCGTCGATGAAGCCCATGCGCAGCATCTCGTCCGCCTCGTCCAGCACCAGGGTGCGCAGGGCGTCGAGCTTGAGGGTGCCGCGGCGCATGTGGTCCATGACCCGGCCTGGCGTGCCCACCACCACCTGTGCGCCACGATTGAGCTGCTTGAGCTGGATGCCGTAGGGCTGGCCGCCATAGATGGGCAGCACGTGGAAACCGGGCAGATGCCGGGCATAGGTCTGGAAGGCCTCGGCCACCTGGATGGCCAGCTCACGGGTGGGGGTCAGCACCAGTACCTGGGTGCGTCGATCGTTCAGGTCCAGGTTCGACAGGATCGGCAGGGCGAAGGCCGCGGTCTTGCCCGTGCCGGTCTGGGCCTGGCCCAGCAGGTCGCGGCCCGCCAGCAGGGGCGGGATACCTTCCGCCTGGATAGGTGTGGGGACTTCGTAGCCAGTGTCGGAGAGTGCCTTGAGAACGGCGGGTGTCAGGCCAAGGGCGTCAAAGCCGACCGGGGTATCAGATTCGGTATTCAAGTCAGGTATTCCATGAGGTGCGGGCAGGCCCGCGATGATTGGATTTCAGTGCGTATTATAGGGCCTGGCGAGCTTTGCTGCCTTGTCCGTTTGCCTCGCCCACGCCCGCACGCATTTCCTTTGACGCCGATCAGGGCTTCAGACAGACTCATCCGGGCTGTTTCATGACACTCAAATAACGACAATGGAGATGCGCAATGAATGACGGCATGGCGGAAGATAGCGGCAAACTCATCCTGCGCGTGACGCTTGGCGTGCTGTTCCTAATGCACGGCATCCACAAGCTGATCAATGGTATCGGCGGCATCGAGGGCATGGTAGCGGGGGCCGGTCTGCCGGCATTCCTGGCCTATGGCGTGTACGTCGGCGAGGTGCTCGCCCCGATCCTGGTGATCCTGGGCTGGTACAGCCGAGTGGGCGCCGCCTTGATCGCCATCACCATGGTAGTCGCCATCGCCCTGGCCCATCCCACCCAACTCTTCGACCTGACCCGTCACGGCGGCTGGGCCCTGGAACTGCAGGGCATGTTCCTGTTCAGCGCCGTGGCCATCGCCCTAATGGGACCGGGGCGCTTGAGCATCAATAACAGGTAGGGGATGAGTGTGGGGTGAGGCGTTAGGCGTTAAACCACCCCCTCCCCGGCCCTCCCCCATGAGGGGGAGGGAGTATGATGTGCCGCTCCACACCTCACACCTCACACCTCCCGCCTCACGCTTCACACCTCACAAACAATAAAACCCCTTGTCCTGAGTCGTCGCACCGCGCAGGGTACAGACCCTGGCCGCAAATTCGGCGGCCCGATCCAGAATGGTCTTCCAGTCCCAGTCATTGATCAGGCCGGTGATAACCACAGCGCTGAAGGCGTCGCCGGCGCCCACGGTGTCCACCAAGCCGTCAACGGACGGTGCGCCCCGGGCGATCACATCCCCCGCCCGGGTCACCACCAGGGCGCCCCGTGAGGCACGAGTGACGATCACCGCCTCCAGCCCGAAGCGCTGCATCAGCCCCTGAGCCCGGGCTTCCGGCGCCTGCCCGGTATCCGCCGCCAGGGCCTCCAGTTCATCCTCGTTGAGTTTTACCCATGCCGCATCCTTCATGAGCGCATGGATGCCTGACACGTCCCACCAGGGGTCGCGCAGGTTCACGTCCATGAACACCCGTGCGCCCAGTTGCTCGCGCAGGGCCGCGAGGGTGTCGCGGGAATCGGTGGATCGCAACGCCAGGCTGCCGTGATAGAGGATGCCCTCTTGGCGCCCGGCCACCGCCTCCAGGGCCTGTTGCCGGGCGATATGGTCATAGGCCTGGTCGGCGACGATCTCGTAGCTGGGCTCGTCGTTTTCGATATGCACCTGCACCGTGCCGGTAGGATGCAGCGCATCCTGCTGCAAACCGGACATGTCCATGCCCCACCCGGACAGGCTGCGTCGCACCTCGTCCCCGTTGTCATCCTTACCCACCGCGCCCACGAACAGGGGCGCCTGACCCAGACCGTGTAGATTCCAGGCCACGTTAAACGGTGCGCCGCCCAGCACACGATGCCCGGGGAAGCAGTCGAAGAGCACCTCACCGAACACGACGGGGCCTGGAGATGATTGCCTGATATTCATGGGGACAGCTTACGGAGGTGAGGCGGGAAGGGCAAAGGGGGGAAGGTTGAAGGTTGAAGCGCGAAGCGGCACATCATACTCCCTCCCCCTCATGGGGGAGGGCCGGGGAGGGGGTGGTTTAACGCCTATCCCCTAGCGCCTCACACCTCACGCTCCCACACAATCAATGCAACACACACCGATTTCGTCCCGTGTTCTTGGCCTCGTAGAGGGCCCGGTCGGCGTTGTCGAAGGCACTGTCAGGACTGTCACCCTCTGCGAACTGGGCGATGCCGGCGGAGATGGTCACGGGCACCCGCTCGTTGCGGAAATGAAAGCCCAGCCTGCTGATGGCAGTGCGAATTTCATCGGCAAGGGCAAGGGCCTCGTGGCCCGTGGCGCCGGTGATCAGCATGACAAATTCCTCGCCGCCGTAGCGGGCCACCATGTCGGTTTCGCGGATGCGGCTCTGGAGCTGCTGGGCCACGGCGCGGATCACCTTGTCGCCGGCCTTGTGGCCATAGGCGTCGTTGATCTCCTTGAACCGGTCGACGTCCCACATGATCAGCGCAAGGGGCGTGCCGAAGCGTTTCCAGCGGCTGTACTCCTGGGCAAGGCGTTCGTCAAAGGCCTGGCGATTGGGCACGCCGGTGAGCTTGTCCATGAGCGCCTCCTTGCGCTCGTCTTCCATGGTGCGACGCAGACCCTGGGCCTCGTGTTCCAGCTGAACGATGCGCCCGCGCATACGTTCGGCGCGCTGACGGTAATCCTCGCAACGCCGGTCCTCTACCTCCCGAAAGCTGCTCACATGCTCACCAATGGCATCCAGGCGCTGTGAGACCAGGGAGCGCAACTCCCCCAGGCTGCCGGCGCTGGCCATGCCGTCCTGCAGCTGACGCACCTCACCCTGAATCCGGGTCTCCAGGGTCTCGCCCTCGCCCCTGGATTGCTCCATGACGTTGTTCTGCCCGGTGAGAAAGGCATCGAATTCGCCCAGCCGGTCGGTGACTTCCTTGAGAAAGGATTCCAGCTCGTTGCGCTCGCGCTGGGCGCGCATGCACTGGTCACGGATCACATCGGCGATGCCCGCCACCAGCAGCCCCCAGTCGGGCGGGCTGGTATCACCCTCCAGGCGTAGGAGTACCTGTTCCAGTGCCTCGC
Organism: Thioalkalivibrio sp.; assembly: GCA_046260855.1. Classification (GTDB taxonomy): domain Bacteria; phylum Pseudomonadota; class Gammaproteobacteria; order Ectothiorhodospirales; family Ectothiorhodospiraceae; genus Thioalkalivibrio_A. The sequence continues at coordinate 9,171 of JBHEOJ010000010.1, read as the reverse complement.
GCAGACCCGGGACCGCCGGCATACGCTCAATCAGGGCTTCGATAAACACTGCCGGGGAAGCAGAGCGCACCGCCTGCGGGGACGACCTGTCGAGATTTTCGGACTGCGGCGATGGGGATATGGATGTTTCCTGACGCAGGGCCAGCTGGAGTCGGGCCATCAGGGCATCCGAAGCCTTGGCATCGGGGCCCTCGCGCAGGGCGCAGATGACCTCCTCAAGTGCCGCGTCCAGCCCAGGCGAGTGCCCCTGGGCACAACGACCCAGACGCTCGGCCAAACGGCACAGCGCGGTTTGGGTACTACGCAACTCATCCAGCTCGAGCTCGAGCTCACGGATGGCGTCCAGATACTGCAGCTTCCTCTGCTCTTCTTCACTCACCTGGTGCATCCTCGAACTCTGCGCCCGCCAGGGGCGTGCGAAGCTCAGTGATCCGTCCAGTGGGGCAGGATAATAGACTCCGGCACCACGATCTCCACCCCGACCGGCAGGTGGTCGGAATAATTGACATTGTAGACATGCACCTGCTCAACACCCAAGCCCGGCGTGACGAGGATGTGATCAAAGGCGTGGGCGGGACGCCAGCTGGGGTAGGTCTTCTGGGACGCCAGGGGCTCCTGCAAACGGGTGTGGCTCACCAGTCGCTTCACCTCATCTGTGCGGCAGGAACAGTTCAGGTCCCCCATCACCACCACATGCTCGTGGTCCCGCAACACCTCGGCGATGTACTCCATCTGCATACTCCGATCCCGTTTGCCCAGGGATAGATGCACCAGCATGATGACCAGAGAGCCGGCCCCCTGCTCGGCGCCGAAATGGGCCTCCATGGCACCGCGACCGGGGACCCTGCCGGGTAGTTTGTGTTCAACCACGGTATGGGGGTGAAACCGCGACAGCAGACCCAGGCTGTGCTGGGCAATCCTGCCCAGATTGCGGTTGGTCTGACTGTACCAGTACGGCAGTTCGCTGCGTTCCGACAGGTACTCGGCCAGGTTGATGAACTGACTGCGCAAGCTGCCGGCATCCAGTTCCTGCAAACCCACCAGATCAAAACCGGAAATGAACCGGGCCACGCTGTCCAGGTTTCCCAGGCGACCCTCGTAGGGCAGGAAGTGCTTCCAGCTGTTGGTGAAGTAGTGATGAAAACGGGTGGCGCTGATACCCACCTGAACGTTGTAGCTCAACACACGGATGCGTTGACCGACCCGTGGTGCCGTGCTTGGGCCTATCTTCAGTAGGTCTTCATCTTCGGCCCTGCCCCCCGCGGGCGCAGGGTTGATATGCAAGGGCTTGGCGGGGATGTGTTGGGTCATGGCTCGTGGAAGGGTTCCGGTGCTGTCTTCTCCATAATGGGGACGGACGCATGCGCGTTCAATGAGCCCGGTCATGTTTCAACGAAGTAGCCCACGCGCCCACGTGCATGCGTGTGTGCATGCGTTCGCAGGCGTGTGGGCAGGGATCAGCGTGCCGCGGAAGTCCGGGCAGCGGTCTTCTCCACCAGATGCTCCATCACCTTGATCATTTGTTCGAAACCACCGGCCATGGAGGCGGTCACCAGATAGCGACCATCCACCACCACCGAGGGAACGCCCTCGACCTGGTAGTCCCGGGTCTGCTGAATGGCCTCGCGCACCCGGTTGGTCACCTCATCGGAGACCAGGGCGGCACGGAACTCTGCCGGATCCACGCCCTGCTGCTCCACGAAACGCAGGATCGAGCGCTCGTCGGCCATGCGCCGACCCTGGGCATGGATGGCGTGGAAGAAGGGACTGTGCAAGCTATCCAGCTTGCCGATGGCCTCGGCGGCGTAAAACACCCGGGCGTGCAGGGCCCACAGGTCATTGAACACGGCAGGCAGGTACTCGAACTGCACATGCTCAGGCTTGCCGTCCTTCCACGCCTGCACATGGGGTTCGAAGTGATAGCAGTGGGGGCAGCCGTACCAGAACAGCTCCAGAACCTCCACCTGGCCGTCCTCGACCCGGGTGGGCACGGGACGCTCCAGGACCTTGTAGTCGATGCCTTCGGCGGGCTCACTGGCCTGGGCCGGCAGCATGAACAGACCTGCCAGGAGCAGGCCGAAAAGCAGAGTGCTGAAACGGGTCATCAAAAACCTCACAGTTCGCCGTAAGAGTGCAGGCCGGACAGGAACATGTTCACACCGATGAAGGCGAAGGTGGTGATGAACAGACCCACGATGGCCCACCAGGCCATGGGTACGCCACGCCAGCCCTTGGTGAATCGCATGTGCAGCCAGGCCGCGTAGTTCAGCCAAACGATCAGGGCCCAGGTCTCCTTGGGATCCCAGGACCAGTAACCGCCCCAGGCCTCGGCCGCCCACATGGCGCCCAGGATGGTGGCGATGGTGAAGAAGGCAAAGCCCAGGGCGATGACCTTGTACATCACGTCATCGAGCACTTCGCGGCTGGGCAGACGGGTGGCCAGCAGGCCATCGGGATTGACCCGCTCGCCCCGGGCGCGCATCAGATAGGCCACACCCAACATGGCGGCGATGGCAAAACCGCCATAGCCCACGAAGTTGGCGGGCACATGGATCTTCATCCACCAGCTCTGCAGGGCCGGCACCAGGGGTTCGATGAGATGGGCCTCGCGGTCGAACACATACCAGAGCAGGAAGCACACGGAGGCGCTCACCACCAACATCACGAAACCACCCATGGCACGGTTGCGCGCGCTGTGCTCGTAGTAGAGGTACATGAGGGTGGTCAGCATGGCGAACAGGATGAACACCTCGTAGAGGTTGCTCACCGGGATGTAGCCCCAGGTGGGGTCGTGCAGATAGGTCTCACGCCAGCGCACGAACAGACCCGCCAGGCCCATGACCGAGCCCACCCAGGCCAGGGAGGTGCCCACACGCGCCAGGAAGTCACTACGGGCAAACAGCCCCAGGAACGCACCGGCAGTGATGATCAGGAACATGGGCGCGATGAACTGCACGCCCGTGGAGATGTTGCTTGTCCCCAGATAGTAGAGCGCCGCACCTATGGCCCCGGTCACCGCCACGACGGTCAGCGCCGGCTTGATGGCAGGGGTCCCGTCCTTATGGCGGAACAAGGGGGCCAGATAGCTCGAGGTCGCGGCGAAGTAGAGCACGCACATCCACATGGTGGCCGTCTGGCCGGAGATGAAGTACTTGAGGAAGAAGTTGGTGTCGGCCCGGGCGATATCATCACCGTAGCTCATTATCCCGATCAGGCTCAGCACCGCCACACTGATGGCGAAGGGCTGGAAGTTGCGCCAGAACCAGCCCATCCACAGCACCGACGGTGCAATCAGCAGCAACACACCCAGTTCGTAACGGTCCATATCGCCACCGTAGATGGCGAGGATGAAGACCGTGGCCGCCGTGACCAGTGCGGCCCACGCCCAGTCCAGGCCGCTGAGGCGCCGGAACCAGCCGGCTTGTTCAATCTGGATCGCTTCTTGTGGAACGGACATGTGCGCTTACCTCTCGAAAAACAGCTCCAGCGGGTTTCCGTGGAGGCTATGAAGACAATTTCCGGCTTGATTCGTCACGGTCAGACTGGGGCTGGACGCCCAACACAGCACCCGAAAGCACCGCGAATTCCTTGTCGAATTCCACCATATTACGGTTGCTGGTGCCAGCGAACAGCACCCGGGTGCCCTTCTCGCCAGGGCTCACACGCAGCCAGCAACGTCGGTGGGCCACGTAGAACATCAGGAAGATACCCAGGGTGAGCATGATGCTGCCGAAATAGACCACATTCTGCCCAGGGGATTTGGTGATCATCAGCCCGGAGGCCTCGATCTGCTCAAAACCGGTCATGTGCAGGAACACCGGCGACCCGTAGAAATGTATGGCATTCATGGCCACCACGGCATCTTCCAGAAACACCTGGTCGGCCTGGGTGATCTCCTCTACCCCCTCGTCGGCCAGCACCTCCAGATACAGGGCCTGCAGGCCGGCATGCAGCACCCGGACGAAGACCTCCGTGGCCTGTTGTACCTGCTCCGGCGGCGTGCGGCTCTCCACCTCCTGTGCGATGGCGTCATAGCCGCCTTCGGCAAAGATCTCCAACAAGCGCAGCATGGTGCGCTGCACCTGGTCTTCCATCTCCGGCTGACCCAGTGTCGCCGCGCCACTGGTGGTGGAACGCACCACTGCGGCCAGCACCTCGGGGTTCCTGAGCATGGCGTGGAAGGTCATGAAACGCTCAATGCTGCCGCTGGGGTCGGCGGGAATGTGCAGGTATTGGAACTCCTCGGCCACGCTCTCGCGCACACCGCTGAGATAGAACAGTCGACCCTCCTGCTCCACCGGCGCCATGTAGTTCTCATACTGGCGGGCGATGCCGGCGCGATCGCGCATGCGGAAGGTGACGCTGGGACCGAAGTTGCGATTTATCCGCCCCCCCTCCTCATCCAGGAAGGGGTTGATGTTGTGCACTGCGAAGTTTTCGAGCTCCAGGGTCCACGGCTCACCGCCGGCCAGCTCCATGGGGTAGGACTCGAACACCTTGCCCTCGAAGGGCACGGGCTCCAGGCCCCGCTCGTTCAGGGGCCAGACGTTGATGTTGAGCAGCGAACCGCCGTCGCCAAAACTGGCCTGGTAGATGGCGTGACCCTTGTAGATCAGCGGATGGTTCACCGCGATGGTGTGCTCCAGAGGCTCGGGCAGATCGCTGTCATGGATCACCAGATCACTCTCGAAGGAGCGCGGCGCACCGGTGGAATGATGCTCCACCCGGAATTCCTTGAGCTCGACTCGAAACGGCAGCTCCTGCACCACAAAACCGTCACGGATATTGATGAACACAATATTGGCGCTGCGTCCCTCGGCCAGCTCCACGCTACCGCGAAAGGAAGGGTTGCCCGCGCCGACGCGGCTGGACGGATTGACCTGGGAGGCAGGCACGTCACGGGTCTCCACCACCAGCCGGCCGGTCAGCTCGGCCATCTTGATGGGCAGGCGCCCGTCAATCACCGCGCCCACACAGATCACCACGATACCCACATGGGTCAGCAGGTAACCCAGCCGGTTGGAGGCCCCCTTCATGGCGGACATCACCTGATGATCGCCATGATCCTTGACCCGGACCCGGTAACCGCGGCTGCTCAGCGCCCGACGCCCCCGATCCAGGGCCTCAGCGGAGGAGACTTCCATCTCGGTGTCCACGTGATGCGCCAGGCTACGCAGGGACTTTTCCTTCACGGACACGCGAAACTGACGCATATCCTTCACCATGACCGGGGCATTGCGATAGATGCAGACACTGGTGGAAATCACCAGGAAGGTGAGGATCACCAGGAACCAGGCGGCGGAGTAGACATCGTAGAGGGCCATGCCCCGGAAGATCTCGTGCCAGAAGGGGCCGAACTTGAGCAGATAGTCCTGGTAGGGCTGGTTCTGCTGCAACACGGTACCGATCACCGATGCGATGGCCAGGGCCACCAGCAGGGTGATCGCCAGGCTCATGGAACCCAGGAACTCCAGCAGAATGGCGCTGGTGGATCGGCTGCTGCGACGGGCCTCTTTAACGACACTGCTCATAGATGGTTCTCGTTCCGGAGATCCGGCACTCGGCGGATCGTGAGACTAACACGCGCCTTGTCCCGGCGCTTTTCGGATATCCCCAGCGCAGCGCGCGGATATCGACGCATTGTGGTTTGACCCTCTCAGGCCCACAAGTTCACCCAGGGGCTGCGGGGACAAGGACATTTCCATGCGCGAAAAAAAGGGTGGCCTATAGCCACCCTTTTTACTGATACGCCTGATCCTTTAATACGGACCAGATGCGGCCACGTATCAGTCACGGGTCAGACCGGACATGTACTGGGAGACGGCCTCAATCTCCTCGTCCGTCATGCGACGGGCGATGTTGCGCATCATGCGCCCGGCGTCATTAGCCCGACTGGAGTCCCGGAAGTAACGCAACTGGTCGGCGCTGTACCTGGCGTGCTGTGCGGCTACCTTCGGGAACATGGCAGCGGGGTTACCCTGGCCGTTGGGGCCATGGCAGGCAATACAGGCAGCCACGCCGCTGGCGGTGTTGCCCCCCCGGTAGACCTGCTCACCCAGGGCCACCATGGACTCATCGGCGCTGCCGGCGCTGCTGCTCTGGGAGGCATAGTAGGCGGCCAGATCACGCATGTCCTGGTTGCTCAGGTTGGCCACCTGGCCAATCATCAGGGCATTTTCGCGGCGGCCTTCCTTGTAATCCACCAACTGCTTGTAGAGATAGGGCTCGCCCTGGCCGGCCAGCTTGGGCCACTCGGGGTTCACGCTGTTGCCGTCGGCACCATGACAGGCGGCGCAGGAGGCGGACAGGCCCTTGCCACGGGTCGCATCGCCGGCATCTTGGGCCAGCACCGGGGCAGACAGGGACAGCCCGAGGGCGGCAAGGGCAATCAGTGCATACTTGTTCATCGCGGATGTACTCCTGGTGACATCTAGGATTTACTAGGTGGGAAACCGGGCCATCGGGCGCCCCGAAGTCATTGACCCGGGTCCCAGGCGTGCCAAAAATGGCTGAATTGTATACCACAATTCTCTAATGCAGCAAAGGCGAACCCGCCCCATCACCCCGGCACCGCCGGACCCACGGAGCAGCTCTTGAACCCTTTTTATCGTCAGGCCCAATTCCTCATCAGCGCCGCCAAGGCAGGCGGTTTTCCCACTGACGAGGGCTGCGAAGTGGCCTTCGCCGGCCGCTCCAACGCCGGCAAGTCAAGCGCAATCAATGTGTTATGCAACCAACGCGCCCTGGCGCGCACCAGCAAGACACCCGGACGCACCCAGTTGATCAACTTCTTCTCCCTGGATGAAACATGCCGCCTGGTGGATCTCCCCGGCTATGGCTATGCCAAGGTCCCCGTGGCCATGCGCAATGCCTGGCGCAAGCTCATGGAGCACTACCTGGGCCACCGGCAATGCCTCAAAGGTATGGTGGTGGTCATGGACATCCGCCACCCCCTCACCGATCACGACTGGACCATGCTGGGCTGGGCCCATGAACGGAGCCTGCCGGTGCACGTCCTGCTCACCAAGGCAGACAAACTGCGTCGGGGACCGGCCATGGACACCGCCCGCCAGGTGGCCGCAGAACTGGGCAAGGCCGGCATGGACGCCACGGTGCAGCCCTTTTCCGCCCTGAAGAGAGAAGGCGTCGATGACGCCCACGGCATCCTGGATGGCTGGTTTGAGGACTGCGATATGCCCTCAGAAACAGAAGAAACAGACCAGACCGTGGCTGACCTAGACTGAGGCCGTCTCAAAAAAAAGCCCCGGCGCCCGCTCGGGGAGAGTCGGAGTGGCCGGGGCACAATGGAGGCTCGACTTGGGGAGTTCGAGCCATCCCGCTCAGGGGAGGAAAGCGGGTAGCGCCGGGCTAGAGCGCGTACTGGTTCTGACTTCGGCCCTATCCAAAAGTTCTACAGCTCAGGGGCCACAGGGCACCGGCTTTCCGAATTGTGAAAAAGTACCGAAAGCCCCGACAATTTCGATGTGATACAGCTGTTGTTCGATGCAAAAAAAAAAGCCCCGGCAAGGGGTGCCGAGGCTCAATAAAGGCTCAACTTGGGGGAGTCTGAGCCATCCACCCGCTCAGGGAGGGAAGCGGGGAAGCGCCGGGCTACAGCGCTTACTAGATATGACTCATGCCCAATAAGAAAGTTCTCCACCTACCGACCAGTGGGTGAATTTGTGATCAATGCACATAAAGGCAGTGGCTAGTCTCAAGTGGCAAGAGACACCACCCCCTCGGTGGATTCACGCCTTCCACCTTCCGCCTTCTGCCCCCCTCCTTACTCCTTTACCCCCTAAGACACCTTCTCCAACTTCGCATAGCCCGCCACCAGCCACTTGGCGCCATGATCGGAAAAATGCACCTGGATCCGGGCGTTGGCGCCCTGGCCCTCACAGTCGGTGATCACCCCTTCGCCGAATTTTTGATGGGCCACCCGCACGCCCACCCGCAGGCCGTCGCCGGCATCCCCGGCCACCCGCCCCGGGGGGCGGTACACCGGCTGGCTGATACGCGCCCGGGGACGAACGTCCTCGATCAGTTCGGCGGGCAGCTCCGCCAGGAAGCGGGAGGGGGCGTTGTAGGTTTCGCGTCCGTGCAGACGGCGCGATTCCGCATAGCAGAGCACCAGCTGCTGCCGGGCACGGGTGATGCCCACATAGGCCAGGCGGCGTTCCTCTTCCATGCGCCCGGGCTCCTCCACGGACATGCGATGGGGGAACAGGCCCTCCTCCATGCCCGACATGAACACCAGGGGGAATTCAAGGCCCTTGGCGGAATGCAGGGTCATGAGCTGCACGCAATCCTCCTGGGCACCCGCCTCGCCTTCGCCGGATTCCAGCACCGCATGGGCCAGAAAGGCGGTCAGGGTGTCCATGTCGCCGTGGGTCTCGGGGTCGTATTCAAAGCCCCGGGCGGCGCTGACCAGTTCGTCCAGGTTCTCCACCCGGGCCTGGGCCTTCTCGCCCTTTTCGGCGCCATAGAGGTCCCGCAGGCCGGAATGGATGATCACGTGTTCAGCCTGTTCATGCAGGGGCAGGTCCCGGCAGGCCTCGGCCAGCCCGTCCACCAACATCAGAAAGCCACGCAGGGCGTTGCCCGCCCGGGCGGTGAGTCCGCCCTGGTCCAGCAGATCGGCGGAGGCGGCCCACAGGGAGACATCCCGCTCCCGGGCCCGGTCGCGGATCTGGGCCAGGGTCCGCTCCCCCAGGCCCCGGGCGGGCTGGTTCACTACCCGCTCGAAACCGGTGTCATCCTCCCGGCTGGCCACCAGGCGCAGGTAGGCCAGGGCATCCTTGATCTCCGCGCGTTCGAAGAAGCGCAGTCC
>JBHEOJ010000010.1:0-331 GCA_046260855.1 Thioalkalivibrio sp. | reverse complement strand
GGATGCGGGCCTGGATGAGGGATTCCTCGAACACCCGGGACTGGGCGTTGGATCGGTACAGGATGGCCGCCTCGCTGTAGCGATGTCCCTCCCGGGACCATTCCTCGAGACGCCCGGCCACGAAGCGGGCCTCGTCCTGTTCGTTGAAGGCGGCGTACAGGGCGATGGGCGCGCCCTCGCTGTCCTCGGTCCAGAGGTTTTTGCCCAGACGCCCGTCGTTGTGCTCGATCAGGGCGTTGGCGGCCTTGAGGATGTTGCCGGTGGAGCGGTAGTTCTGCTCCAGGCGCACGGTGCGTGTGCCCGGAAAATCCCGGCCGAAGTGCTGGATGTG
>JBHEOJ010000001.1:359-56779 GCA_046260855.1 Thioalkalivibrio sp. | reverse complement strand
TCGTGGACACGATCACCGGCCCGATCGCGCACATTACGCTTGAGGCCCCCGAGCGGGTACCGCGGGTGCCCCGGGAGGTGCCGGGGGCGGCGGATGCCATCCTGCGCACCCTGAAGGCCTTCGGCCTGACCTGGGACGGGCCGGTGCTCTACCAGAGTACGCGGCAGGCGGCCTACGAAGCTGCCCTGGAGCAATTGCGCGCCGCGGGGCTCGCCTACGACTGCGGCTGTACACGGCGCGAGGTGGCCGAGGCGGGCAAACCCGGCCTGGACGGCCCCGTCTACCCCGGCACCTGCCGCAACGGCCTGCCCCCGGGCAAGTCCCCCCGGGCAGTGCGGCTGCGCAGCGAGGGGGATCCCATCGAGTTCACCGATCGCCTGCAGGGGGCCATACGCCAGGACGTGGCCCGGGAGGTGGGGGATTTCGTCATTCGCCGCGCCGACGGCTACTACGCCTATCAGCTGGCAGTGGTGGTGGACGATGCCTATCAGGGCGTCACCCACGTGGTGCGCGGCGCCGACCTGCTGGATTCCACCCCCCGCCAGATCCTGCTCCAGCGCCGCCTGGGCCTGCCCACCCCCGCCTACCTGCACCACCACCTGGTACTCACCCCCCAGGGAGAGAAGCTCTCCAAGCAGACCCACGCCCCGCCGGTGGACGATGCAGACCCCGTGCCGACACTCATCAGCGCCCTGGAGTTTTTGGGGGAGCGGGGGTCCGGTTCGGCCGATTTCGACACGCCGGAGGAACTCCTGCGATGGGCGCTTTTGAAGGCCGAAGGGTGAATTGGGAAGTGCGAATAAAATCAAAACAAAAACCACCCTCACCCCAACCCTTTCCCTGAGGGAGAGGGAGTCAACGCACTCGGTGGCACCTCTCACAGCGCAATTCCCACTTCACACTTCAATTCCCACTTCCTAATTCCCACTTCTTACTTTGGGGTTGTTACAATCCGTAACACACCCACCCTCACCGGCCCGTCATGGACAAGACCCTGCTGCTGTTCCTGTTCGGCCTGCTCCTGTTCGCCTCGCCCCTGGTGGGCTGGTGGGCGGCGCCGTCGAGTCACTGGCTGCTGCCCTATGGGCTCTGGGCCCTGCTGATCGGGCTCATCGCCCTGGTAGCCCATTGGCATGAACGCTGAACTGGGCATCCTCTATGCCGTGGGCGTGGCCTATCTGGCCGTGCTGTTCTTTATCGCCCACGCCACGGAGAAGGGCTGGTTCCCGGACGCCCTGGTACGCCACCCTCTGATCTACGCCCTGTCCCTGGGCGTCTACGCCACTTCCTGGAGTTTCTACGGCAGCGTCGGCTTCGCCCAGGAACAGGGCTACAACTTCCTCACCATCTACCTGGGCGTCACCCTGGCCTTCGCCCTAGCGCCGGTGATGCTGGCCCCCATCCTGCGCCTAGTGCGGGATTATCAGCTCACCTCCCTGGCGGACCTGTTCGCGTTTCGCTACCGCCACCAGTTCACCGGTGTGCTTGTGACCCTGTTCATGCTGGCCGGGGTGCTGCCCTACATCGCCCTGCAGATCAAGGCGGTCACGGAATCCGTGACCGTGCTTACCCAGGAGGCCCCACCCCATCTGCTGGCCCTGGGCTTTTGCGCCACCCTGAGCCTGTTCGCCATCCTGTTCGGCGCACGCCACATCACGCCCCGGGAGAAACACGAGGGTCTGGTGGTGGCCATCGCCTTCGAATCGGCGATTAAGCTCATCGCCCTGCTCATGGTGGGCGTGTTCGCCCTGTTCGGCATCCTGGGCGGACCGGTGGCCCTGGGGGAATGGCTCATGGCCCACCCCGAGGCCATCGAGGCACTTTACGTCCCGGTGACCGAAGGCCCCTGGATGACCTTCATGGTGCTGGCCTTTGCCGCCGCCTTCCTGCTGCCCCGCCAGTTCCACATGATCTTCGTGGAGAACATGGACCCCAGGGCACTGCGGGTCGCGGCCTGGAGCTTTCCCCTGTTCCTGCTGCTGCTCAACCTGCCCATCCCGCTGATCCTGTGGGCGGGCCAGCACGCCCAGGTGGATACCGCGCCGGACTACTTCGTCCTGGGCCTGTCGGTGGAGCACGGTTACGGCTGGGCGCTGTTCACCTTCATCGGCGGGGTTTCGGCGGCCAGCGCCATGATGATCGTGACCACCCTGGCCCTGGCCGCCATGTGCCTGAACCATCTGATCCTGCCGGCCCGTTACCAGAACCAGGCCCTGCCCCGACGCAACCTCTACACCTGGCTGCTCTGGGGCCGGCGCATCCTGATCCTGGTCATCATCGCCCTGGGCTACCTGTTCTACCGGCTGATGGAATTCCACCAGAGCCTGGCCCAGATCGGCCTGATCTCCTTCGTGGCCGTGGCCCAGTTCCTGCCGGGGCTCATGGGCCTGCTGTTCTGGCCCCGGGCCACCCATGTCGGCTTCATCGCCGGCCTGGCCGGGGGCATCAGCATCTGGCTGCTGGCCCTGATCGTGCCCCTGCTCCAGCACTCCGGCCTTATGGCCGGCGACCTGGATCTGCAGTCCTGGTTCGGTGTCAGCGGGCAGAACCAGCTGGCCTTCGCCACCTTCTGGTCCCTGGCCCTTAACGCCCTGCTGTTCGTGGCCGGGTCCCTGCTCACGCACCCCTCAGCGGAGGAGTCCGAGGCGGCCCTGGCCTGTCGCCGTGAACAGCAGGAACCGCCCCGCGGGCAACTGGAGGTGCGCAGCGTGCAGCACTTCGAGGAACAACTGGCCCAGACCGTGGGCCCCCAGACCGCGGCCCTGGAAGTAAGCCGTGCCCTGTCCGACCTGGGGTTGCACACCGACGAGACCCATCCCGGCGAACTGCGCCGCCTGCGCGAACGTCTGGAGCGCAACCTCTCGGGCCTCATGGGACCGCTGCTCTCGCGCACGATCGTGGATCACCGCCTGCGGGTGGACCCCCACACCCAGATGGCCATCGCCGACAGCCTGCGCTACGTGGAAGAGCAGCTGGAGCATTCCAACATCCGCCTCCAGGGTCTGGCTGCAGAACTGGACACCCTGCGCCGCTACCACCGTCAGGTGCTGCACGAACTGCCCCTGGGGGTCTGCTCCCTCACGCCCGGCGGCGAGATCATCATCTGGAACAGCGCCATGGCCCTGATCTCGGGCATACCCGTGCGCGAGGCCTCCGGGCAGGGCCTGAGGATGCTGGGCGACCCCTGGCACGGCATCCTGCGCGCCTTTCTCAAGGGCGAGGACAAGCACCTCTACAAACTCCAGATCAACATCCAGGGCCACAGCCGCTGGATCAACCTGCACAAGTCCGAGATCGAGGCCCCCGGCACACTGACCCCCGGGGCCCTGAACGCAGGCGGCGTGGTGGGCGGCACGGTCATCCTGGTGGAGGACCTCACCGAACTGCATACCCTGGAGAGTGAGGTGGCACACACCAACCGGCTGGCCTCCATCGGTCGTCTGGCCGCCGGCGTGGCCCACGAGATCGGCAATCCGCTCACCGGCATCGCCTCCCTGGCCCAGGACCTGCACTACGAACAGGACAGCACCGAGCGGGAACTCAGCGCGCAGCAGATCCTGGAGCAGACCCGGCGTATCAACAACATCGTGCAGAGCCTGATCACCTTCAGCCACACCGGCGAGGTGCCCAACGCCGCCATGGGCGAGGTGGACATCCGCGCGTGTATCGACGAGGCCATGCAACTGGTACAGCTGAGCGATCAGGCCCGGGAGCGGCACTTCGAAAACAGGCTGGATGAATCCATCCTGGTGCGCGGCAGTCATCAGCGCCTGCTCCAGGTCTTCGTCAACCTGTTCAACAACGCCATGCAGGCCTGCGCCCCGGGCGACCGCATCCGTATCCATGGGGAGATGTATGGCAACTTCGCCGAGGTCCATGTGGAGGACGAGGGCAAGGGCATCCCCGACTCCCTCCTGGACCGTATCTTCGAGCCCTTTTTCACCACCAAGGCCCCCGGGGAGGGTACCGGTCTGGGCCTCTCGGTGGTCTACAGCATCATCCACGACCACGGCGGCACCGTGTATGTGGAAAACCTCCCCGAGGGCGGGGTGTGCTTCACCCTGCGCCTGCCTCTCAACGCCACATGACCCGCAACCCGGCGACAGGATCCATCCATGCACATCACAGCCCCATGAAACGCATACACATCGTCGAAGATGAAGAGGTCATCCGCCGCGCCCTGCGCCGTCTGCTGGAGCGCGAAGGCTACCTGGTGAGCGAAAGCGCCACCCTGGCGGAGGCACGCAATGCCTGCCAGGACGGCCAGGACCTGATCATCAGTGACCTGCGACTGCCCGACGGCGAGGGCACCACCCTGGTGGGGGCCTGCCCGGACGCACCGGTGCTCATCATGACCAGCTACGCCAGCGTGCGCTCCGCCGTGGAGGCCATGAAGCAAGGCGCCACGGACTACATCGCCAAGCCCTTCGATCACGACGAGATGCTGCTGTGCGTGGAACGCATCCTCAAGCAGCACAGCCTGGAGCAGGAAAACGCGCGCCTGCGCTCGGACCTGGAGGCGGTCTATCCGGTGAAAGGCATGGTGGGCAAATCCCCGGCCATGCGCGCGGTGTGCACCACGGTCGAGAAGGTGGCGCCCACGGACACCACGGTGCTCATCCGGGGCGAATCCGGCACCGGCAAGGAACTGGTGGCCCGGGCCCTGCACGACAAGAGTCCCCGGGCCCACGCCCCCATCATCGCGGTCAACTGCGCCACCATCCCCGAGGGACTGGTGGAATCGGAACTGTTCGGCCACGAAAAGGGCGCCTTCACCGGCGCCGCCCGCACCCACCGGGGCCTTGTGGAGGCCGCCGACGGGGGTACCCTGTTCCTGGATGAAATCGGCGAACTGACCACGGCGGCCCAGTCCCGTCTGCTGCGGGTCCTGCAGGATGGGGAGATCCGTCGGGTGGGGGCCACCGGCAGCCACAAGGTGGATGTGCGCCTGGTGGCCGCCACACACCGGGACCTGGAACAGATGGTCCACGATGGCCGGTTCAGGGAAGACCTCTACTACCGCCTCAAGGTGATGGAGATCAGCCTGCCGCCCCTGCGTGAACGGGGCGAGGACATCCCCCTGCTCGCCCGCTTCCTGCTGGACAAGGCCTGCCAGCGGCTCAAGCGCCCCGCCCTGCGCCTCACCGACCGGGCCCTGGAGGCCCTGGGCCGCTACCACTGGCCGGGCAACGTCCGGGAACTGGAAAACACCCTGGAGCGCGCCGTGATCCTGGCGGAAGACCGTGACATTGAAACAGACCACCTGGCCCTGCCCGCCCACGGCGCCAGCCACCCGGCCTCGGAATTGAGCCTGGATGACTACTTTCGCCGGTTCCTGCAGGAAAATCAGGGCCGCATGACCGAGACCGAACTGGCCCGGCGCCTGGGTATCAGCCGCAAGGCCCTGTGGGAGCGGCGCACACGCATGGGGATACCGCGCAAGGGCAGTGGCTAGTCTCAAGTGGCAAGTAGCAAGGGAAACCCTCTCCCCGGTGGCGGGAGTATAAATCGACCCGCCTTTCTGCCCCCTCTCCCGCATCGCGGGGGAGGGTTGGGGAGGGGGCGCCCTTGCACCAACTGAGAAAAAGTAGGCCGCATAAGCGCAGCGCATCCGGCTTTCCGATGGGTAAAACAAGCCGGATGCGCTGCGCTTATCCGGCCTACGACACTTACGGCTACACTCAAAGGTAATCCCACGTCCAAGCAGGATTACCCATGACAAGCATGTTGCCCGACGCCATCGAACGAGAACGGGAGACCCTGATGGAGGCATCCATGGGGTTGTTGCGCAAGCGAGGCTACGAGCAATTCGAAGCCCGAGAGCTGCCCGGCCACACGGAACCCGAACCGGTGATCGTGCCCGTGCTCAATATCCACATCACCCCGGACCTGCGGGCCGTCCATGCCACGGAAGGTATCCTGCTGGGCGTGGTGGAACCTGAGTCAGGACTGGGCGAGGAGGCCTGCGGCCGACGCTGGCAGGGGCTGGCCGCCTGGGCAGACCAACATCAGGCCCAGGTCCAGGTCTTCGTCCATGAGGAAGACAAGATCCGGGCCCAGGATATCGCCCGCCACTGGCACCTGGACGAGGCCATGATCCAGCCGGTCCCCCGACACTGAGACCGGCAACCCTTACCTCACTCGCGCACCACCCGTTACCCCAGGTAACACGTTGTTACCTGGGGTAACACATCAAGACCCCTATCCCTGCCAAGCCACTGATTCATAAGGGAACAAATCCACGGCACAAAACCTGCTTATTGATCTGGAATCTCACCAAGGTCAGGCCATGAGCGAACAGGCCCACAGCGTTGCAGAACCCGATCGCCAGGCTAGCGTCCTGCTGCCTGTGCTGGAGTTCCTGCGCCGTCATGCGCCCTTCGACCAGATGGAGCCGGAGCACCTGGAATTCCTGGCCAAGCGCTTCAAGCTCACCTTCTATGCCCGGGGCGAACGCATCACCGATCCCAAGGGCGGTCCGGCCTCCCGTTTCTACGTGATCAAACAGGGCCTGGTGCGTGGCGAAACCCCCAGCGAGGACGAGCAGGTCTCCGGCAATGCCTGGGAACTCGTACCCGGAGAGTGTTTCCCCATCGGCGCCCTGCTCTCCCGCCGGCCGGTCCGCACGGTTCACCGTGCCGCAGAAGACACCTTCTGCTTTGAGCTGGAACGGGACGACTTCAACCAGCTGATCAAGCTCTCCCCCGAATTCAACGACTTCTGCACCCGGCGCCTGGCCAGCCTGCTGGACCAGGTGCATCGCCAGGTGCAGGCCAATGCCGCCACCGGCCTGGGCGGCGACACCTCCCTGAACATCACCCTGGGCGAACGGCTGCGCCGGGAACCGGTTGCCTGTCAGGCTGACACCCCCATCCGCGAGGCCCTGGAGGCCATGGCCCACGAAAACGTGGGCAGCATCGTGGTGGTGAACGAGCACATGCACCCCCTGGGCATGTTCACCCTCCACGACCTGCTTTCCCGGGTCTCCCTGCCGGGGCGCGGCATGGACGAACCCATGACCGAGGTGATGAGCCCGGAACCCATCACCCTGCCCCCCAACGCCTTCGCCTTTGAGGCCGCCATGCTCATGGCCAACCACGGCTTCCATCACGTCTGCGTGGTCGAGCGGGGCCGGCTCAAGGGGGTGATCTCCGAGCGGGACCTGTTCTCCCTGCAACGGGTGGGGCTGGTGAATCTCAGCCGTGCCATTGCCCACGCCGAGGACATCCCAGCCCTGGCCGCCCTGGGCAAGGACATCCACCACCTGATCACCCAGATGATCGCCCAGGGCGTGCAGGTGGAGCAGATCACCCAGATCATCACCCTGCTCAACGACAACATCGCCCGGCGCATCATCGGGATCTGCGCCCAGGAATTTCCGCCCCCGCCGGTACCCTTCACCTGGCTGGCCTTCGGCAGCGAGGGGCGCCAGGAACAGACCCTCAAGACCGATCAGGACAACGGCATCCTGTTCGAGGTGCCCGAGGGCATGTCGGCCGAGGCCATCCGCAAGGAACTGCTGCCCCTGGCCCGGCGCATCAACGAGGCCCTGGATGAGTGCGGCTACCCCCTATGCACCGGCAACATCATGGCCAGCAACCCGGAGTGCTGCCTGAGCGACACGGAGTGGCGCGAGCGTTTCACCCGCTGGGTGGACCAGGGCAATCCGGAACACCTGCTGAAATCCAGCATCTTCTTCGACTTCCGGGTCATCGAGGGCAATGCCGCCCCCGTCGAGGCCCTGCGCGACTGGCTCAAGGGCAAGGTGGCCGGCAACTCCCGTTTCCTGCACCAGATGGCCGCCAATGCCCTGCGCAACCGCCCACCCCTGGGCCTGGTGCGGGACTTCATCACCTCAGGCGACGCAGCCCATCCCAACACCCTCGACCTCAAGATCCAGGGACTGACCCCGTTCGTGGATGGTGCACGCATCCTCGCCCTGGCCCACCGGGTGGACGAGACCTCCACCCTGGCACGCATCGAGGCCCTGGCGCGGCATCACCACGTGCCCCCGGGCGAGGCGAAGGCCTGGAACCAGGCCTTCGCCTACATCCAGCTGCTGCGTATGCGTCACCAGCGCAACCAGAAGGCCCGTGACGAACAGACCAGCAACCGGATCAACCCGGACGGCCTGAACGAACTGGACCGGCGCATCCTCAAGGAGGCCTTCCGGCAGGGTCGCAAACTGCAATCGCGCATTGCCCTGGACTACCAGCTATGAGCTTCCTCAGCACATGGTTCCGCTCGGCACCGATCCTGGACGAAGGTATCCAGGCCCGACTCGATCGCTGGCACGACCTGCCCGAGCCCTCCCCCCGGGACGGACTCGAGGCCGCCCGTTTCGTGGTGATCGACGTGGAGACCACCGGTCTGGACCTGCAGCGCAGCGAACTGCTCTCCGTGGGCCTGGTGCCGGTGACCCTGGCGGGCATCGAGCTGGGCGGTCTCACCGAGGTGGTGCTGCACCGCGAAAGCAAGAAGATCGACAAGGACAACCTGGTCATCCACGGCATATCGCCCACCGAATCCGCCGCCGGCGTGGACAGGGGCGAGGCCCTGACCACGGTACTGGAACACATCGGCAAGTCCTGGCTGGTGGCCTTTCACGCCGACTTCGATCGCATCATCCTCGGACGCAGCCTGCGCAAGCAGCTGGGCATCAAGCTGCGCAACCCGTTCATGGATCTGGCCATGCTGCTGCCGGGCCTGTACACAGAGGCGGGCAGCGGTCTGCGCGGGCTGGACGACTGGCTGGCACATTTCGCTATACCGGCACCCGTGCGTCACCGGGCATCCGCCGACGCGCTGGTGACGGCCGAACTGCTGCTCATGGCGCTGAGCGAGGCAAGAAGACGAAAGCTGGACGACATCCGCGCACTGGACAGGCTCGCAGAGGCCCAGGCGCAGCTGCACCTCATGCGTCACTGACAACAAACCAACGTTTCATGAGCTAAAAAGAAGGGGGGAGTTCATACCGAGAACGAGTCAGATCACATTCAGGAGGACGTCTGATCAATACAACACGGAACTGGTTGAACATAACTAAAGACGTTTAAATCCAAAAACAACCGCACAGGAAGGAGTCACACCATGACACTCGACTTGGCACAAAGAGAGGCGCATTGGCGGAAAACGCGCAACCTGACGATCGGGCATCTGATCGTCTGGTTCATATTTTCCTTCGTGGTACATGCCTTCGCAGTACCACTCAACGAAATCAACTTCTTCGGCTGGCCCCTGGGCTATTACTTCGCCGCCCAGGGTTCACTGGCGATTTTCGTGATCCAGCTTTTCCTGTTCAACAGACAGCAGGAAAAGATCGATCGCGAATTCGGCGTCGCTGAAGACTAAGGGGGAGCCATCCAATGAGCCTATTTAAAATGGACGGGAAGGACTTCATCAGCAACCTCCCGAAAATCTACGCCATCTACACCGGCGGCTTTCTGCTGTTCTTTGCACTGATGGCAGTGCTGGAACAGGTCGGCCTCGGTGCGGATACCATCGGCATTCTGTTCATTGCCTTCACCATCGCCATCTACGCCATGATTGGCGTGTTGTCTCGCACCATGCAGGTGGAGGCCTACTACGTGGCCGGCAGATCGGTACCGCCGGTGTTCAATGGTATGGCCACAGCCGCGGACTGGATGTCCGGTGCCTCCTTTGTGGCACTGGCCGGCGGCGTGTTCATGGGTGGTCATGGCTACATGGCCTTCATCGTGGGCTGGACCGGCGGCTACATCCTGGTCTCCACGCTCATGGCGCCGTACCTGCGCAAGTTCGGCTGCTACACCGTGCCTGACTTCATCGGTACCCGTTACGGCGGCAAGACGACCCGTCTGCTGGCCGTGCTGGTGCTGGTGATCGCGTCCTTCACCTATGTGACCGCGCAGATCAACGCTACCGGTACCATCGCTGCCCGCGCCCTGAACATCCCGTTCGAGGCCGGTGTGTGGTTCGGTCTGGCCGGTATCCTGGTGTGCTCCATGCTGGGTGGCATGCGCGCGGTGACCTGGACCCAGGTGGCCCAGTACATCGTGCTGATCTTCGCCTACCTGATCCCGGTGTTCTGGATGTCCATCGTGCAGGGATTCGGTCCGCTGCCGCAGCTCTCCTACGGCGGCGCCGTGGAGCGCATCATGGAACTGGAGCCCATCGTGGGCGTGGGTACCCTGAGGGCAACCGAGTCCTTTGCCGGTCTGTCTACCCTGACCACCCTGCATGCCACGCCGGCTGAAGGCGCCATGGCGGCCTGGAAGTTCATCGCCCTGGCTGCATGTATGATGATCGGTACGGCTTCTCTGCCACACATCCTGATGCGCTACTTCACCACGCCTTCCGTGCGTGCGGCGCGCAACTCCGTGGCCTGGTCGCTGTTCTTCATCTTCCTGCTGTACTTCACGGCACCGGCCCTGGCCACCTTCAGCAAGCTGCAGATCCTGGATCCGTCTCTGCCGACCGCGATCATCGGTCAGTCAATCGAATCCGTGCTGGCGCTTGACTGGATCCAGAAGTGGTCCGCCATTGACATGTTGAAGATAGCGGACTCCAACGGAGACGGCATCCTGCAGATCAACGAGTTCTTCCTGCGTGCCGACATCATCGTGCTGGCAACGCCGGAGATGGCGGGTCTGCCCTATGTGATCTCCGGTCTGGTAGCCGCGGGTGGTATGGCTGCTGCCATGTCCACTGCTGACGGTCTGCTGCTGGCCATCGCCAACGCCCTGTCCCACGATCTGTACTACAAGATCATCGACCCCAAGGCCGAGACCCACAAGCGACTCATCGTCGCCCGGATCCTGCTGCTGGTGATCGGAGCATGTGGTGCACTGGTGGCGAGTCTGCAGCTCACCGGTATCCTCGGTGCTGTGGCGTGGGCCTTCTGCTTTGCCATGTCGGGTCTGTTCTTCCCGCTGGTTCTCGGCATCTGGTGGAAGCGGGCCAACCGGCCTGGCGCCATCGCGGGTATGGCCGTGGGCCTGGGTGTCGGAACGTGGTACCTGTACATGGTGTACGCGGGCGGCATGACCCCCTGGATCGGCCTCGACCACCTTCGCTTCGGCATCGTGGGCGCGTCCGCAAGTCTGATCTCTATGGTTGTGGTATCGTTGCTGACCAAGGAGCCTGACGCAGAAACTCAGGCCATGGTCGACGAGGTCCGCATCCCCCGCGGCGAGACGATTATCAGCTCCAGGTCATAACAGCTGGTAATGAAAATGACCGGGGTGGGCTTGCCCACCCCGGTTTTTTTTTGCCTGATGATTACTAATACGGGCCAAACAAACGGCCAGAACAAACGGGGACTTTTAACGTGTTGACTGAAATACCCATCTGGGCATTGGTGCTGGACTATATCCTCGGCATGATCATGTGGACCCTGATCGGCCGCTCCGGCATGAACCTGTTCCTTCCCGAAAACAGCAATTTCTTTTTCATGCGCTTTTTCGTGCGCGTGACCAACCCGCTGCTGACGCTGTTCAAGCCCATCACGCCGGGTTTTCTCATTCCCATCATGGTGCCGCTCTATGTAGCCTGGTTCTTCTTCATGATCCGCTTCTACCTGATGCCCTGGCTGCTGGGTTATTCGGTGATGGGCATGCTGTCTTTCCCGCTGGAAAGCGAGATCGGCCAGGGTGTGGCCTACATCGTCGGCAAGATCATGGAGTGGTTATAGGGCAAGCAGGCCTGTGTCTCGGCCACGGCAGACATCGCCCCTTCCAACAGGGCAGCAGGGTCCAGGACTACGGGGATCAAAAGGCCTGGCGTTCTGCCAGCAGGGCCTGGGCATCCAGGTTGCGACGCAGATCGCGGCGCACCTCCTGCCAGTGAAAACGCACAGAATTGCGCACGATCTCCGCATCGAGCTGCTTGAGCTGATCGACGATCGGCGCCCAGCGGACCAGGGCCTCGGGGCTCTCGCTGAAGCAGGCCTCGTCATCAGTAATGCAGAAAAAATCGCAGGTCTCCATGCGCTCGATGACCTTAAGGGCATGGGCGGGAAATTCATCATCCGCTTCTTCGGGATGACCCTTTTCCTCGACCAACTCACGCACCAAGGCGCTCACCAGCGCCTTGACCTCTTCCTCTGACCCGGGCTGGCGATTCACCAGGAGGCCTCCCGCGAACACACCGATATCCGACAGGCAGGCCAGCCACATATGCCACTTGGCAATGTTGATCGAGTCCACGAACACCTGGTCGTTGAACAGCTCCGGATAGCGCATGCCCGCACGGGTACGCAGGTAGCCATAGAGGGAGGTCTGGGCGATGAAACTGGCGCGGGTATCGAGAAATTCGCGCAGCCGCTCGGGCCCGTCGAGGGCGACGTCACGGCGGCGCCCGTGGCCTAGGCTCAGGTAGTGACGCAGTGTGTGCAGCCAGTCGGTAATCCTGGCCTGGAAGGGTTTCTGCAGAGGGCTTTCAGCTGTCATGGGGCAAGTGCCAGGCTCGATGATCACACGCACGCGTAGTGCACGGACCGTAGCGGCAAACACGCCTCCGGGTCAAGCTGCGACAGTCCGCACATTCCCATGAGCGTGTTATTCTTGGAAGCAGTCACAATCGATGTTTTCCGAGCCGCCACGACAGCGCCCGGTCAGCACACAAGACCCGGTCAAACCGAGCATTCGTGAAAGCACTGAACACGAGGAGAGAGGCCCATGTCTGAAGTCAAAGTCCACGACGTCCCCGAGGCGTTTGCCGCCCAGGCCCATGTGAACGCGCAACAGTACAGCGAGATGTACAAGCGTTCCCTGGATGACCCGCAAGGCTTCTGGGCCGAGCAGGCCGAGACCTACGTCACCTGGTTCAAGAAGTGGGACAAGGTGCTGGACTGGTCCTTCACCGGCGACGTGCATATCCGCTGGTTCGAGGGGGCCAAGCTCAACGTCTCCTACAACTGCCTGGACCGGCACCTGGACAGCCGCGGCGATCAGGCCGCCATCATCTGGGAAGGCGACGATCCCAACGAGGACCGCACCCTCACCTACCGTGAGCTGCACGGCGAGGTCAGCCGCTTCGCCAACGTGCTCAAGGCGCGAGGCGTGAAGAAGGGCGACCGGGTCTCCATCTACATGCCCATGATCCCCGAGGCCGCCGTGGCCATGTTGGCCTGCACCCGCATCGGTGCGGTGCACTCCGTGGTCTTTGGTGGCTTTTCCCCGGACGCCCTGCGCGACCGTATCAAAGATTCCGACTGCCAGGTGGTCATCACCGCTGATCAGTCCCTGCGCGGCGGCAAGAAGGTGCCCCTGAAGGCCAACGCCGACAAGGCCATTGCCCAGTGCGCCAATGTGCACAGCTGCATCGTGGTAAAACGAGGTGGTGCGCCGGTGGAATGGCACGAAGAGCGCGACGTCTGGTACCACGAGGCCATGAAGGATGCCTCCCCCGACTGCCCGCCCGAGGAGATGGATGCCGAGGATCCGCTGTTCATCCTCTACACCTCCGGCTCCACCGGCAAGCCCAAGGGCGTGCTGCACACCACCGGCGGCTATCTGCTGCAGGCGGCCATGACCCACAAGCTGGTGTTCGATTACAAAGATGGCGAGGTCTACTGGTGCACCGCCGATGTGGGCTGGGTCACCGGCCACACCTACATCCTCTACGGCCCCCTGGCCAACGGCGCCAAGTCGCTCATGTTCGAGGGCATCCCCACCTACCCCGACACCGGCCGATTCTGGCAGGTGTGCGACAAGCACAACGTGGCCACCTTCTACACCGCCCCCACAGCCATTCGCATGCTCATGGGCGCCGGGGATGATTTCGTGAAGAAAAGTGCACGCAAATCCCTGCGCCTGCTGGGCACCGTGGGCGAGCCCATCAATCCCGAGGCCTGGGAGTGGTACTACCGGGTGGTAGGCGACGAGCGCTGCCCCATCGTCGACACCTGGTGGCAGACCGAGACCGGCGGCCACCTGATCACCCCCCTGCCCGGCGCAACGAAACTCAAGGCCGGCTCCGCCACCCATCCCTTCTTCGGCGTGCAGCCAGTCCTGCTGGATGACCAGGGCCAGGAAGTCACGGGCAACCCCGCCGCCGGCAACCTGTGCATCAAGCACCCTTGGCCCGGCATGATGCGCACGGTCTATGGCGACCATGCCCGTTTCATCGAGACCTATTTCAAGCTCTACCCCGGCTACTACTTCAGTGGCGACGGTGCGCGCCGGGACGAGGAAGGCTACTACTGGATCACCGGGCGGGTGGACGACGTGCTCAACGTCTCCGGCCATCGTCTGGGCACCGCCGAGATCGAGTCCGCCCTGGTGCTGCATCCCAAGGTGGCCGAGGCCGCCGTGGTGGGCTATCCCCACGAGATCACCGGTCAGGGCATCTACGCCTACGTGACCCTTATGAGTGGCGAGGAAGGCGGCGACGAGCTGAAGAAGGAACTGGCGGGCCTGGTGCGCGAGGAGATCGGCCCCATCGCTAAGGTCAACCTCCTGCAGTTCTCTCCCGGCCTGCCCAAGACCCGTTCCGGCAAGATCATGCGCCGCATCCTGCGCAAGATCGCCGCCAATGAGCTGGATAGCCTGGGCGACACCTCCACCCTCGCCGACCCCAGCGTGGTGGACAACCTGATCGAGAATCGCCTGAACAGGTAGGAAGGCGCAGAGGCAAGAGACAAGTTGCTAGAGGCAAGTTAAAGGCCCCGGGTTGCACCCAGGGCCTTTTTTGTGGGGTACTGTCCGCTATGGCCTTCATTGACCCGGGGCCCTTGCCCGCCTAACATCGTCGCTCATCTTCCGCACCGTTAGCCCAGACCCAACATCATGACTTATTGCGTCGCCATCGCCCTGGACGAAGGGCTTATCTTTGCCTCTGATTCCCGCACCAATGCGGGCGCAGACCAGGTCAGCACTTACAGCAAGATGCATACCTTCGACATGGAGAGAGAGCGGGTGTTCGTGATGCTGGCGGCCGGTAACCTGGCCACCACCCAGGCGGTCCTGAACCGCCTCAAACGGGACATGGAGGACGGCGCCGAGGAGAGCCTCTATACCGTGCAGTACATGTCCGAGGCGGCCGCCTACGTGGGCCGGCTCAACCGGGAAGAGCAGGAGAAGCACACCGACGCCCTGACCAAGGCGGGCTTTACCTCCGATGCCAGCTTCATCCTGGGCGGCCAGATCGAACAAGGCACCCCCGAGATCTTCATGATCTACCCCCAGGGCAACTACATCACCACCTCCGAGCAGACCCCGTTTCTGCAGATCGGCGAGAGCAAGTACGGCAAGCCCGTGCTGGACCGGATCATCCGGCCCGAGACCTCCCTGGGAGACGCCGCCCGCTGCGCCCTGGTGTCTATCGACTCCACCATGCACTCCAATGTCACCGTGGGCCCGCCCATCGAAGTGATGGTCTACGAGAAGGGCAAACTGGCATTCGACCACTACCTGTGCATGGAAAACGACGACGCCTACCTGCTGACCCTCAAGCGCGCCTGGGACGAGAACATCAAGAAGGCCTTCCAGGACCTGCCCCGCTTCGACTGGGAGTCCGCCCAGGGCCGCAAACGCGGCGGCACCCAGGTCAGTACCCGCAAAAAGGCCCCCAAGAAAAAGAAGTGATCGCTGGGAACTGCGCTCACTGAAAAAGCCAGTTCATTACCACGAAGCACACGAAGACCACGAAGCTATTCGATCAAAAATCCTTCGTGCTCTTCGTGTGCTTCGTGGTTCAAGCATTGTCCCTTAGCAGTCCTGCTACGGGGTTTCACTCATCCTTCTGCCTTCAACCCTCATCCTTCGGGGATGACATCCACCTCCACGTTCAGGCCGTGGCCGTCCCCGCCTCCGAACAGCACCCCCTTCAGGGGCGCCACGTCCGTGTAATCCCGGCCCCAGGCCAGGGTGATGTGACGCTCCATGGGGACCAGGTTGTTGGTGGGGTCGAAATCCAGCCAGCCCTGTTCCGGGTCGAACACCGAGAACCAGGCGTGTGAGGCATCGGAGCCCTGAAGCTTTTTCTGTCCCGGTGGGGGCTGGGTTTCCAGGTAGCCGCTCACATAGCGGGCGGCCAGGCCCATGGCACGCAGGCAGCCGATGGCCAGGTGGGCAAAGTCCTGACAGACGCCCTTGCGATGCTCCAGCACCGTATCCAGAGGCGTGCTCACCGTGGTGAAATCCGGGTCGTAATCAAACTCCCCGTGGATACGCGCCATCAGGTCCGTGACCGCCTCGCGCAGGGGGCGACCCCGGGTGAACGAGGGCCGGGCATAGTCCTCGAGCTCTTTGAATACGGCAATGCGTGGAGACTCCAGACGGTAGGGTCGAGCCACGAGCATGGCCTCGGTCAGTTCCGTATCCAGGCGCGTGCAGGTCTCGTCCCAGGGGGTGTCGCGGCCCAGGGCCAGCTGATCGGAATCTCCAAACACCTCCACCTGACTCTCGGCCACCACCCGCAAGACATTGTGGGCCTGTTCGATGGTCAGGAAACTCACCCGATTGCCGAAATAATCCTCCCGCTCGCTGCGGTAGGCCGGCGCAGGATCGCAGGTGACCGAGGCCAGCAGACAGCGCTGGCGTGCGGTACTGCGCGGATTGAGTCGCGCCTCGTTGTGACACAGGGTCACCGCTTCCGGGTACTGGTATTCCGTGACATGGCGGATGCGGTACTTCATCAGGGCTGCAACGGCTGCTGACTGTGGGCAAAGGCAAAGTACTGGGCCAACAGCGCATCCGCCGCCTGGCCCAGCAGGTAACCCTGTCGACTGAGCAACTGATCCAGCGCCGCACGCACGCCGCTGTCCTCATCCAGCTGGCAAAGCGACCTGGCCTCCGCGAGACGCAGGGCCGTGATTGCCTCCAGCAGCGGCCGGCCCACCGGGGACAGGCGTCCGGAGGGAGGCTGGTCCGGCAGGGCCTGGACGTGCTCCTCCAGGCGCTCCAGCTGGAACATCAGGGAGCGGGGATTGCTGTGCTCCAGCATGAGCAGATCCAGTACCCGCTTGGGCTCCGGCGGGTTACGATGGCCCGTGCGATAGGCGGCCAGGCTCTCGCCCCAGGCCAGCAGCGACTCCAGTAACAATCCCTCCGCCACCGGCTCGTGGCGCGCCACCAGGATGGCGCGCAGCTGGCTGACCATCAACAGGGCACGTTCCAGACGTCGACCGGCATCCAGGAACACCCAGCCGGTCTGGCGCAGGGTGCTCTCCTGGGCCAGACCTGCCAGGGCCAGCAGCCGGGTCACCACCTCGTCCATGGGTTCGCGCAGCTGTTCCGGATCGCCCTGGGGCGGACTGTTCAGTCCGCGTGTCTGCTCGCGCAGGGCGGAGAGCACCCGCCAGCTGTCCCCTGAGACCCGGTCGCGCAGGGCATAGGCGGACTGGAACAGGGCGTTGAGGGTGAAACGCAGGCTGCCGGGAAGCTGGGCGTCGGTGATCAGGGCGCAGAGTTCCGCCTCCGGGCTGGCCAGGCGTTCCAGCGCCCCCTGGCCCACAAAACCGGGATAACTGGTAGTCATGTGGGTCAGGGCCCGCAGCAGGGTGTGCAGGGCCGCGTCCTCGTGGGCTGCGGGCAGTTCCTGGGCGAGGCGGCGACGCTTGAGGGTCACCCGCAACAGGCGCAGGGTGGCCTCGGCCCGTTCTGCATAGCGGCCCAGCCAGAACATGTTCTCCGCCACGCGGCTGGGCAGTGAGGCCTGCATGCCCAGCACCGAGCCCTCTGCCAGCCCTTCGGAGAAGATGGGCCCGGCAATGGGCTCCGGTTCCGAGGCCAGTACCCAGGTGTCCTTGCTCAGCCCCCCCGCCTGGTTGGAGACCACCATGCCTCCATCTCGGCCGGCCACCCGGGTGAGCCCACCGGGCATGACCACGTAATCGTCCTGCCGTGCGCACAGGAAGGCGCGTACGGCTCCGTGGCGGGCCTCTAGGCCACCCTCCTCGCTCAGCACCGGCACCGTGGACAGGTTGATCTGCTCCTGGCCCACGTAGCGTTCAGGATGGGCCTGGATGCGCGTCCTGAGCGCCTCGCGCTCGGCCCCAGACAGCAGGGCGCCGAACACGGGTCGCCCTGCTGCTTCGGAGCGGTCCACGGAACGCACCACCAGCCGGTCCAGCTGGGACAGGACATGATCCCGGCCCAATTTATTCCCGCACCACCAGGTACTGACCGTGGGCAATTGGGGTTCCTGGCCCAGGAAATAGCGACCGATCGCGGGCATGTAGGCGGCCAGGGCCGGGGATTCCAGCAGACCACTGCCCAGGGGGTTGGCCACGGCTACCCGCCCCCGGCGCACCGCCTCCAGCAGCCCGGGCACCCCCAGGCGGGAGTTTTGATTCAGTTCCAGGGGATCACAGAAGGCGTCGTCCACCCGGCGCAGGATCACATCCACGGGCTCCTGGCCACCCAGGGAACGCAGCCACACCCGGCCGCCGGAGACCACCAGATCCTCACCCTGGACCAGGGTGTAGCCCAGATAGCCGGCCATATAGACGTGTTCGAACCAGGTCTCGTTGAGGGGGCCCGGGGACAGCAGCACCACCCGGGGTTCTTCACCCCGTCGGGGAGACAGCGCCGCGAGCCGCGTACGCAGGGCCTGGAAAAAGCCCGTGAGCCGGTGCACACCGGCATCCCGGTAGAGGCTCGGGAACACCCGGGAGAGCACCACCCGGTTCTCCATGGCATAGCCCGCCCCGGAGGGCGCCTGGGTACGGTCCCCCAGCACCCACAACTGCCCGTCCGGATCCCGGGCCAGATCCGATGCGTAGAGGGTCAGGGCATGATCCGGCAGGGGCAGGCCGTCGCAGGCGTGCAGGAAGCCCTGCTGACCGAACACCAGTTCCGGGGGGAGGATGCCCTGACGAATCAGTGTGCGGGGGCCATAGAGATCCTTGAGCAGCAGATTGAGCAGCTCCGCCCGCTGGGTCAGCCCGCTCTCGATACCCGCCCATTCGCCGCTGTCCATGAGCATGGGCAGCGGGTCCAGGGGCCAAGGGCGCTCCATGCCCTGGGGATCGGAATAGACGTTGTACGTGACCCCGTTGTCCCGCAACAGCCGCCGGGCCTCCGTGGCCCGTGCCAGCAGACCGTCGCGGCCCAGGGACTCCAGGGAGTCCATGACCCCGGCCCAGTGGGCACGGGGCGTCCCCGGTGCCACGCACAGCTCGTCATACGCATCCCCTGGGGGCGCGTACTGTTCCTGCAGCTGCTGTTGGTCGGGGCTGGCGGACATTGGGTTCAAGGATGAAGGATGAAGGATGAAGGATGAAGGATACCCCGATCCTGCTGTAGAAACCTGCCTGTGATGATCGAAGGGATTTGCCGCAAGGGCGCGGGGACGGGAACGGAGAGAAATCAAGGGATTGGACAGGATTTACATGATTAACAGGATTAGATCAAAGATCATAAAACCCGTTTTTTAAATCATGTTCATCATGTAAATCCTGTCAAAATTCTTTTCTCTCCGTCTTCTCGCGCCTCTGCGGCAAGGCCTTGGATTTACCCCAGCGGCGGACGACGCAGATCCAGCGTGCACGGATACTCCGGGTCCGGACGTTCCGTGGGGGGGGCCATGGGGCCGGGCGGCGTGCCTTCGGGGTAGAACTCGGCCAGGGCGTCCAGGGCCGGCGGCGGCGGCAGGGTGCCGGGGGTGTGGCCGTGATCCCAGAAACGGCTGATGCGCCGAGCCTCGGCCTCGAAGGCGTTGACCGGGAAGACATCGTAGTTGCGCCCGCCCGGATGGGTCACGTGGTAGGTGCAGCCGCCGATGGCCCGGCCATTCCAGGTGTCGATCAGGTCGAACACCAGGGGGGCGTGCACGCCGATGTTGGGGTGCAGGGCCGAGGGCGGCTGCCAGGCACGGTAGCGCACCCCGGCCACGTACTCGCCATGGGTGCCGGTCGCCTGCAGGGGCACGCGGCGGCCGTTGCAGGCCAGCACGTAGCGCCCCTCGGTGAGTCCGGTGACCCGCACCTGCAGGCGCTCCACGGAGGAATCCACGTAACGGGCCGTGCCCCCCTGGGTAACCTCCTCGCCCAGTACGTGCCAGGGTTCCAGGGCCATGCGCAGCTCGATCTGGATATCTCCGATGGCCACCCGCCCGTAGTGGGGGAAACGGAATTCGGAGAATGGCGCCAGCCAGTCCGCCTGGAAGGGATAGCCAGCACGCTGGAGATGCTCCACCACCTGGGCCACGTCCCGTTCCACGAAATGGGGCAGCATGAACCGGTCGTGCAGGCTCGTGCCCCAGCGTACCAGCCGATGAGTGTAGGGCTCGCGCCAGAAACAGGCCACCAGGGACCTGAGCAGCAGCATCTGCACCAGGCTCATGCGTGCGTGGGGCGGCATCTCGAAGGCACGCAACTCCAGCAGGCCCAAGCGGCCCGTAGAGGTATCCGGGGAGTAGAGCTTGTCGATGCAGAACTCGGCCCGGTGGGTGTTGCCGGTGATGTCCACCAGCAGGTTGCGAAACAGCCGGTCCACCAGCCAGGGGGGCGCTTCCTCACCCTGCGGCAGTTGCGAGAAGGCGATCTCCAGTTCGTAGAGGGATTCGTTGCGCGCCTCGTCGATGCGCGGCGCCTGGCTGGTGGGGCCGAGGAACATGCCCGAGAACAAGTAGGAAAGCCCCGGGTGGTGCTGCCAGAAACTGACCAGCGAGGCCAGCAGGTCCGGACGACGCAGCAAGGGACTGTCCGCGGGGGTGGCACCACCCAAGGTCACGTGGTTTCCACCGCCGGTGCCGGTGTGGCGCCCGTCCAGCATGAACTTCTCCGTGCCCAGGCGGGACTGGCGGGCCTCCTCGGCCAGTGCCAGGGTATTATCCCGCAGGCGTTCCCAGTCCGGGGCGGGATGGATGTTCACCTCAATCACCCCCGGGTCCGGGGTCACCAGCAGGCGCTCCAGGCGGTTGTCCCGGGGCGGCTCGTAGCCTTCCAGGATCACGGGCATCTTCAGCCTGGCGGCGGTGGCCTCCACGGCAGAGACCAGGTCGAGATAGTGCTCCAGGAAGCTGAGCGGCGGCAGGAACACGTGCAGACGCCCTTCCCTGGCCTCCACGCACAGGCTGGTATGGGGCACCTCCACCCAGCGGATCTCCTGGGGATCGTCTCCCGGCGCCTGGGGCTGCAGGCCGGTGTCCTTGCGCGGGTCCTCCGCATCCGTGGACTGGCTGTAACGCCGGGCCACTTCGCCGAAGTAATCCCCCAGTTCAGGGCGCTCCTCGAACAGGCTCGGGGCCTGGGGTTCGTCCCGTTCCGCGGGCACGACCCAGGGCAGGCTGTCCAGGGGCAGGCGCAGACCCATGGGTGAGTCCCCGGGGATCAGGAACAGTTCGCCGCGACGGAACTCCCACACGCCGCTGCGCCAATGGGACAGGTCATTGTCCCAGCTCAGCGGCAGTGCGTAGCCCACCGGCTCGTCCACGCCCTGGGACAGCACCTTCGCCAGGCGCCGGCGTTCCGTGGCGCTTTTCAGGTCCACCTTGAGCGGGTCGCGGTTGACCGGTTCGTTGCCCTCCCGCCACAGGTAGTACAGCGGGTCTTCGTAGCCCGCCACCAGATAGCTTTGCGGCACACCCAGGTGACGGGAGAGCTCACCGGCAAAGGTCAGGGCCTGCTCACGCCCGTGGCCGTAGTCCTGGCTGATGTCTGCCAGCAGGGCGGGGTCACGCCAGACGGGCTCGCCGTCCTTGCGCCAGAAACAGCCCAGGGCCCAGCGCGGCAGGGGCTCGCCCGGATACCACTTGCCCTGACCATGATGGAACATGCCGCCGGGGCCGAAACGCCGCAGCAGCCGTCCGCCCAACTCCCGGGCGAGCTTGCGCTTGTGGGCACCGTCGGCGTGGGTGGTCCACTCGGGAGCCTCCATGTCGTCCACGGACACGAAGGTGGGCTCGCCACCCATGGTCAGGCGGACATCGCCTTCCACGAGGTCCTGGTCCACCTTGTGGCCCAGAGCGTCGATGGCAGCCCACTGATCGTCATTGTAGGGACGGGTGACCCGGGGGTCCTCTTGGACACGGGTCACTACATTGTGGTGCTCGAACGCCACCTCACAGGCCTCGGTGTAGCCGGTGATGGGCGCAGCGCTCAGAGGGCTCGGGGTACAGGCCAGCGGGATATGCCCTTCTCCGGCGAACAGGCCGGAGGTAGGGTCCAGGCCTACCCAGCCGGCGCCGGGTACGAACACCTCGGTCCAGGCATGCAGATCGGTGAAATCCGTCTCGGTCCCCGAGGGGCCGTCCAGTGCCTTCTCGTCGGCGGTGAGCTGGACGAGATAACCGGACACAAAGCGCGCCGCCAGCCCCAGGTGACGCAGGATCTGCACCAGCAGCCAGGCGGAATCACGACAGGAGCCGATGCGTCGGGTGAGGGTGTCCTCGCAGCTCTGCACACCGGCCTCCATGCGCACGCTGTAGGCGATGTCCCTTTGCAGGCGCCCGTTGAGATCCACCAGGAAGTCCACGATGGCACGGTCATCCCGACGGACCTGCGCCAGCCACTGCGTGAGTAATGGACCGCTTTCGGTGATCTCCAGGTAGGGGCCCAGCTCCTTGGCCAGGATGCCGTCATACTCGAAAGGAAAGCTCTCTGCGTAGCGCTCCACGAAGAAATCGAAGGGATTGATGACCGTCAGCTCCGCCACCAGGTCCACGGTGACCGAGAGTTCCCTCATGGGCTCAGGGAACACCACCCGGGCCAGCAGGTTGCCGAAGGGATCCTGCTGCCAGTTGATGAAGTGCTCCCTGGGTTCGATATTAAGGGAATAGGCCAGCACCGGCGTACGGGTATGCACCGCCGGGCGCAGCCGGATCACATGAGGCGAGATGCGCACCCGACGGTCGAAGCGGTACACCGAGCGGTGATTGAGTGCGACACGAATGGCCATGGGGACTCCTCAAAAAAAGCCACAACGCAAAGGCGCGAAGACGCAAAGGACGCCAAGTAAGCCTGTATAGGAGCTGGCCGCACCCGCCAGCCACAGGATATGTGTAGCTGCCGTGGTCAACACACGGGGTGTTGTGATCTGGCTGTTACTTGCGTCCTTTGCGTCTTCGCGCCTTTGCGTTGAATCAGTTATTCAGAACGTTCAGGCGGCGCGATCGAGACGGAACCAGTTGTCCACGATGCTGGCATGGGTCTCGGCCATCTCCTGCTGGATCTGGTCCAGAAACTGGTGCAATTCCTCCGGCTTGAGCAGGCCCTCCACCTTGGAGTCCAGCACATGGCGCTTGACCTGGGCAATGAAACGTATGGGCAGCTCGTTTCGCGGCAGGTTGCCAAGACTGGACTCCACCTCGCCCAGTGCATGGGCCATGGCCCGGGGAAACTCCTTATCCTGCAGCAGGAACTGGATCACCAGGGAACCACTAACCCTGCGACGCACGTGCTGACGATACATCTGGAAGCCGCTCAGGGACTTGAGGATGTTGATCCACAGCAGGCTCTCGTAGGGCTGCATGTCCTCATCCTTGCTGAGCAGACCGATGCCCGCCACGTCCAGGAGACGCGAACTCATATCGGCCCGTTCCAGGTTGCGCCCGGCACGGATGAAGTCGTAGGCGTGGTCGTGGCTCATGGTGCCTGCCAGCAGGCCTGTGATCTGCTGGCAGCGGCTGATGATCTCCGAGAGGAAGGCATAACGACCACGCTTGCTCACCCCCGAATCCACATGAGCCTTGGCGAACAGGTACAGCTCATTCACCGACTCCCAGGCCTCGGAGGGAACCAGGTCCCGGGTGGTACGCACGTTCTCCCGGGCCCCCGTCAGGGCGCTCATGATGGAGCTGGTATTGTCCAGGTCCGCCAGCAGGAACTTCACGCAATTGCGTTCGTCGTCACGCTGGTAGTGATGGGCAAAGATCTCGTCACCGCCGGTGGTGGAGACCATGCTCTTCCAGGACAGTTGCACCGACCGGGGCATGTCCAGGGCAAGGTGCGAAAAGGCCATTACCATGCGTGCGGAGTTCTCCGCTCGCTCGATATATCGGGCCATCCAGTACAGGCGTTCTGCTACTCGTGAAAGCATTGCTTAAGACTCCAGGTCCACGATCCAGGTATCCTTGCTGCCCCCGCCCTGGGAGGAATTTACCACCAGGGAACCCTTGCGCAGCGCGACGCGGGTCAGCCCACCGGCGGTCACGTCGGTGCGTACCCCCTGAAGGATGAACGGACGCAGGTCCACATGCCGGGGCTCCAGGTGTTCGTCACACAGGGTCGGCGTGGTGGACAGGGCAAGTGTCGGCTGTGCGATGTAATTGCGCGGATCCTTTTTGATCAGTGCCGCAAACTCCGCACGCTGACGCTTGCTGGCATGGGGACCAATGAGCATGCCGTAGCCACCGGACTCATTGGCGGGTTTGACCACCAGTTCGTCCAGGTGCTTGAGCACGTACTCCCGCTCGTCCTTGTACATGCAGCGATAGGTGGGCACGTTGGGGATGATGGGGTCCTGATCCAGGTAGTAACGGATCATGTCGGGCACGAAAGCGTAGACCACCTTGTCGTCCGCCACACCGGCGCCCGGGGCGTTGGCCAGGGCCACGTTGCCCTTGCGCCAGGCACGCATCAGGCCGGGCACGCCCAGCATGGAATCCGGACTGAAGGCCTCCGGATCAATGAACAGGTCATCGATGCGCCGGTAGATCACGTCCACCCGCTCCAGGCCGCCGATGGTGCGCATGTACACGCAGTCGTCATCGCTCACCACCAGGTCGCTGCCTTCCACCAGTTCCGCGCCCATGCGCTGGGCCAGGAACGAGTGTTCGAAATAGGCGGAGTTGTAGATGCCCGGGGTCAGCACCACCACCTCGGGGTAATCCAGCGGGCGTGGCGACAGGGAGGCAAGCATGTCAAAGAGCTGGGAGGGGTATTCATCCACCGGCTGGATGCTGTAGTTCTCGAACAGCTCGGGGAAAACCCGCTTGGTCACCTGGCGGTTCTCCAGCATGTAGGAGACACCGGAGGGTACCCGCAGGTTGTCCTCCAGCACGTAGATTGTGCCGTCCTTGTCCCGCACCAGGTCCGAACCACAGATGTGCGCCCAGACCCCGTGGGCCGGCTTGATGCCCATGCACTGCTCGCGGAAGTTCCTGGACTGGTTCAGCACCTCCTTGGGGAATACCTTGTCCTTGATGATCTTCTGATCGTTATACAGATCATCGATGAACATATTCAGCGCCGTGAGCCGCTGCTTGAGGCCCTCTTCCACATGGGTCCATTCCTTGCGCGGAATGATGCGGGGGATGATATCGAAGGGCCAAGCACGATCGATGTTGGCGCCTTCCGTGTACACCGTGAAACTGATGCCCATTTCCACGATGGCGTGTTCTGCGGCCGCCTTGCGCTCATGGATCTCTTCATCGCTCAGGGAGCGCAGGTAGGAGGAGAGCGTGCGTGCCGCAGCCCGGGGGTAGCCGGGGGAACTGATCAGCTCGTCGTAGAAGCCGTTGGGGTC
Organism: Thioalkalivibrio sp.; assembly: GCA_046260855.1. Lineage (GTDB taxonomy): Bacteria > Pseudomonadota > Gammaproteobacteria > Ectothiorhodospirales > Ectothiorhodospiraceae > Thioalkalivibrio_A. The sequence continues at coordinate 31,388 of JBHEOJ010000001.1, read as the reverse complement.
GTAGCTTTTCCAGTCGATACTCATGGCTTTAAGGATTCCGGTTCAGTCGGGTGTTCGAGCGGATAAGTCATTTACGTTAAGCCCTGACGAAGTCATTAACAAGTGCCTATGACCTGTATGTGATCATGGAGATTTCAGACTGATGATCTTTTGAGTCACAATTCAGCCCAACGCATTCATAGCAAGAGACAATGCCTGACAATGAGCGATAGCGCGTCAAGACACATCGAGATCGAAGGCGCCGGCGGCCAATCGCGGCGCTACGATGCCGACTCCCTGATGGTGGCCATGGCCGGCGATTATGCCGGCCATAAACCACTGGATCTGGGCATGCCCGGACCCGCCAGTGTCATCAGCGGCGAACCCGGCTTTATCTACCGAAACGGCTCCGTGGAGATCGCCCTGACCCGACGTGAGTTGCAACACCTGGTGTTCAACGCCCTGCCCCCCGCCTGGTATCTTCGACTGCGGGAACACAGCGGGGATTTCCCCGAGATCGGGCCCGACCTCTACGACCCGCACAACGGACGCGCCCTGCAGGCCAAGGTCAAGATCCCCCGGGAGGACTGAATGGGGCAGGACAGCACACGGGACACTCTTGAAGAAAAACTCATCCGCTGGTTCCAGCATCCCGGCATTCAGGCCAAAAACTGGGCGCCACGGCTGTTCTGGATACCCGATGACTCGGGCATGCCCTTCGGGCCCATGCGGGTGGAGCCCAGGGAACTGGAGGTGCTCTTCGCCACGGTACTGGGTGAGACCTCGGAGTGCCTGGAGCATCTGGACAGAGACGAAAACGGGCGGGGCCGATTTCTGGCAGCCAACGCGCGGCGCCATGAGCTGCCCTTGCTGAAACGCAATCCCCGGTGACAGTTCCCGGATGATAAGGCCGGGGCCGGGTCAGCTCGCCAGTACCTCCTCGGGCATTGCGTCCTCGGATAGATCAGCGCCGTTGCGATAGTGCACCAGCTTCCAGTACCCGAACAGATTGGCATTGCGCACGTCCACGCGCTCCAGACCCGGCAACTGCGGCAGGGAGTCCAGTTCCATGTCGGTGCGAAAACCCAGCACCTTGGAGAGCGGGCGCAGGCCCCGTTCCATCCGGCGGATCACCGGATGACTGGAGGCAAAATGATTGATCACCAGCACATCACCCCCCGGCACACACACCCGATGCATCTCCTCAAGAAGCCGCTCCGGATGGGGCACCACCGAGGCCACGTACATGGCCACCACGCTGTCAAAGCTGTTGTCGGGGAAGGCGAGCTTCTCCGCATCCATTTCCAGCAGCCCTTCCACCTGGGGCAGATCACGACCACGTTCATGAGCGATCCTGAGCATGTCCGGGCTGATGTCGATACCCACCACCCGGGCATCCTCCCGGTAATCAGGCAAGGACAGCCCGGTGCCTACACCCACTTCCAGGATGCGCTGTCCGGGTGCGGTGTTGGCCAGTTGTACCGCCATGCGTCGGCCACCGGCGAAGATCGGGCCGAAGACGGCATCGTAGGTGCGGGCGTAGCGCTTGTATGCGCTTCGAATAGAAATGAGGTCCATGAGAGGCCTTGGGGGGATATGTGCCCCTGTTGTACCGGCTCCGGTCACCAGTTTCAAGGGCTACCACGCCATACAGGGATACCTTAGGCCATGGTTCACTGCGCCGATTATCGCCCCGCCTGGTGGCTGCCAGGGGCACATTTACAGACCCTTATCCCCAACCTGTTGCCCCGCCGGGGCATCCCCTTGCACCGTGAACGCCTGGAACTGCCCGACGGGGATTTCCTGGATCTGGACTGGGGACCGGTACACCAGGGCCCCTGGGTACTGCTGCTCCATGGACTGGAAGGCTCCAGCCGCAGCCCCTATGCCACCGGCCTCATGGCCCGGCTGGCACAGGCAGGCTATCAGGGTGTGGTGATGCATTTTCGCGGCTGCAGCGGCGAACCCAACCGCCTGCCCCGGTCGTACAGTGCCGGTGAGACCGGTGATATCGCCCATGTGATCGGGTTGTTGCGCCAGCGCGAACCCCAACGCCCCCTGGCGGTGATCGGGGTCTCCCTGGGAGGCAATGCCCTGCTGCGCTGGCTGGGCGATCCCGCCTCACACCCTGCCGTGGATACGGCCATTGGCATCTCCGTGCCCTTTGACCTCAATCGGGCCGCCGAGCGCATGAACAGGGGCTTCTCGCGACTGTATCAGTGGCATCTGGTGCGCCAGTTGCGTCGCTCCGTGGCACGCAAGTGCCGACACATGGAGATGCCCCTGGACTGCGCCTCACTCTCCCGACTACGTGACTTCCGTGCCTTTGATGACACCGTCACCGCCCCCTTGGCCGGCTACCGGGATGTGGATGACTACTACACACGGGCCAGTTGTCGGCCGTGGCTGGCAGGCATCCGGTTGCCGACGCTGATCTTGCATGCGCGCAATGATCCGTTCATGGCACCCGACGTCATTCCGCAGGCGCATGAATTATCGGACGCAGTCCGGCTTGAGGTGGCCGATGAAGGCGGGCATGTGGGGTTTATGGATGCCTGGGGCAGGCGGTGGTTGGAGGGGCGGTGTTTGGCGTGGTTGGGGGAGCGGTTTGGGTAGCGTTGCGATCTGGTCGAACGTCAAAGAGAATTCGATTTAACATATAGATGTATTGCGATTTAGCTGAATGCAAAATCAAGGGCTTCCGATCCCCGTTGCACGGGGCTCGGGTTACTTTCTTTGCTTGTCCAAAGAAAGTAACCAAAGAAAAGACACCCGGCTTTCTCGCCCCTTCGGGGTCCCCTGCGCGCGGGGGCGTTCCGGGGAGGTCGGCGAGAAAACGGTGGTACTTCAAAGGCAGCAACCCTTTGGGTTTGGGTGGGGTTGTTGCCTTGTATAGGAGCCCGGCCCTCCGGGCGATTTCTCCACCAATCGCCCGGAGGGCCGGGCTCCTACAATAAAAAAACGGGGCACATCAAAGCGATATTGACCTCACCTCCCCCCTTTGCCGCACCGAGTAGCGCAGGCTTCGAGGGAAAAAGCCCGAAGGGGCGCCGCAACGGACGCGGCGCGTCCCTGCCAGGCCATGGACGGCCTGTCAGGCGACCCCCTCGAAGCCGAGCAACGCAGGGCACCCGCGAATAGCGGGTGCGGCATCGGGGTGTCCTTCTTTTGGTTACTTTTCTTGGACAAGCAAGAAAAGTAACTCGAGCCCCGTGCAACGGGGATCGAAAGCCTTTGACCTTGGCTTAAACCCAAATCCCACCCAAGCTCACTCCCACCAGATAACCCAATGCATCCCAAAATGAAAAAGGGGCCTGATTAGGCCCCTTTTTCAACACGGTTTCAGAGATCAAACCCTCAGCTGACTTCCTTCATGCTGAGACGAATGCGACCCTGCTTATCAACCTCAAGTACCTTCACCTTGACCATGTCACCCTCGTTCAGGCAATCGGAGACACTCTCCACCCGCTCCTCGGAGATCTGGGAGATGTGCACCAGACCATCACGGCCGGGCAGAATGTTCACGAAGGCGCCGAAGTCCATGATCTTCGCCACACGGCCCTCGTAGATCCGGCCCACTTCCACATCGGCAGTCAGTTCTTCGATACGGCGACGGGCTTCATCACCCGCGGCCTTGTCCACGGAGGCAATCTTCACGATGCCGTCATCGGAGATGTCGATGCTGGCGCCGGTCTCTTCGGTCAGGGCGCGGATAGTGGCACCGCCCTTGCCGATCACGTCGCGGATCTTGTCCGGGTGAATCTTGATGGTGGTGAAGCGGGGCGCGTAGGAGGAGACCTCGGTACGGGGCTCGCTGAGCACCGCATTCATCTTCTCCAGGATGTGCAGACGACCTTCACGGGCCTGATCCAGGGCCTTCTCCATGATCTCTCGGGTGATACCGTCGATCTTGATATCCATCTGCAGGGCGGACACGCCATCCTTGCTGCCTGCCACCTTGAAGTCCATGTCACCCAGGTGATCCTCGTCACCGAGGATATCGGAGATCACGGCGAACTCGTCGCCTTCTTTGATCAGGCCCATGGCGATACCGGCCACCGGTGACTTCAGGAGCACGCCAGCGTCCATCAGCGCAAGGCTGGTGCCGCACACGGAGGCCATGGAACTGGAGCCGTTGGACTCGGTGATCTCAGAGACCACGCGCAGCACATAGGGGCAATCCTCCTCGGCAGGCAGCACGGCCTGCACGCCTCGCTTGGCCAGACGGCCGTGGCCGATCTCGCGGCGCTTGGGCGTACCGACCATGCCGGTCTCACCGGTGCAGTAGGGAGGGAAGTTGTAGTGCAGCATGAAGCGCTCGCGACGCTCGCCTTCGATGGCTTCGATGTACTGTGCATCACGGTCCGTGCCCAGGGTGGCAACCACGATGGCCTGGGTCTCACCACGGGTGAACAGGGCGGAACCGTGGGTGCGGGGCATGACGCCAGTCTTGACGGTGATGGGGCGCACGGTACGGGTGTCGCGGCCGTCGATCCGGGGCTCGCCTTTGATGACGCGACTACGCACGATACGTTTTTCCAATGCACCGTAGGCACCCTTGACCTTGTCGGCAGAGGGAGCACCCTCCTCACCGGTGGCCAGCTTGGCGATCACTTCATCGCGCAGGGTGTTGACCCGCTGGGTGCGGGCCTGTTTCTCGGCGATCTGATAGGCGGCGGTGAGCTCCGATTCGCAGGCGGCGCAGACCGCGTCCTTCAGGGCAACGTTCTCTTCCGGTGCGCTCCAGTCCCAGGCGGGCTTGCCGGCCTCGGCGACCAGCTCGTTGATGACCTTGATGGCCGCCTGCAGCTGCTCGTGACCGAACATCACCGCGCCCAGCATGACCTCCTCGGAGAGCAGGTCTGCCTCAGACTCCACCATGAGCACGGCCTTCTCGGTGCCGGCGACCACCAGGTCCAGGTCGGAGTGCTTGAGTTCGGAGATGCTCGGGTTGAGCACGTAGTCGCCATTGACGTAACCCACGCGGGCGGCGCCGATAGGACCCTTGAAGGGCATGCCGGACAGGGCCAGGGCGGCGGAGGCGCCGATCATGGCCGGGATATCCGGATCCACCTCGGGGTTCATGGACATCACCGTGGCGACGACCTGAACCTCATTCATGAAGCCCTTGGGAAACAGCGGGCGAATCGGACGGTCGATCAGGCGGCAGGTGAGCGTCTCCTTCTCGGAGGGACGACCTTCACGCTTGAAGAAACCACCGGGGATACGTCCGGCGGCGTAGGTCCGTTCCTGGTAGTTCACCGTGAGCGGGAAGAAGTCCCGACCGGGCGCCACGTCCTTCTGACCCACGGCGGTGACGAGCACCACGGTGTCGGCGATATTGACCACGACCGCCGCACTGGCCTGACGGGCGATCTCTCCGGTTTCAAGGGTGACGGTATGCTGACCGTACTGGAAGGACTTCTTGATGGCTGTCACGGCGACTCCCGGTGCTTCTGAATTGAATGACTTAGCGACGCAGGCCCAAGCTGCTGACCAGATCCTGGTAGCGCTGCTTGTCCTGAGACTTGAGGTAGTCCAGCAGCTTGCGGCGCTGGTTGACCATCTTCAGCAGACCACGACGGGAGTGGTGGTCCTTCTTGTGGGACGCAAAGTGTCCCATCAGGTGTTCGATTCGGGCGGACAGCAGGGCCACCTGGACTTCAGGGGAACCGGTGTCGGCAGGGTCACGGCGGTACTTTTCAACAATACCGGTCTTGGTTTCGACATTCAGAGACATACTGCTTTTACTCCTGATCTATCTCGCGAGAAGGCTGTGCTTATGGTAAAGGCCGAGGATTCTATCACGGCTGGACCCTGATGGAACAGGGCTTTCAGGGCATTTGATCGGGTCTGGGCGGGCCGCCAGGCCGCGCCCATTCATGGACCAGTGGGGCCCGTCATCATCAAGCGCCGGGGCCCTACCCGGCCATCATCCAGGATCCCGCCCATGGCCAGGAAACGCCCCCCGGGGCCGTAGACCCGGACCAGGCCCTCGGTGGGGGCTCCGGGCACGAATACCGCATGGCCATTGCCCATGTAAAAGGCGCTGTCCCGGTCCAGGTATACCGCGGGCCAATGGACCAGGGCGCTGTCGATGGGCTCCAGCAGGGCATCCAAGGCCGCCTCGCCCTGCTCCGCCTGTGCCTCGATCACCTCCAGGGTCACCATCTTCGGATCGTTGAAGGGGCTTACACCCAGCCGTCGCAGCTCGGTCACATGGGCGCCGCAACCCAGACGCTCACCGATATCTTCCACCAGGGTGCGGATATAGGTGCCCTTGGAGCAGTGCACGTCCAGCTCCAGGCTGTCGGGGCTGAAGCCAAGAAGGCTGAGTTCATGGATGGTCACGTCCCGGGCCGGGCGCTCCACCTGCTCGCCCTTGCGGGCCAGTTCATAGAGCCGCGTACCCTGATGTTTGAGGGCCGAGTACATGGGCGGCACCTGGCTGATTGGGCCCCGATAAGGCGCCAGCGCCGCCTCGATCAAGGCCTCATCGAGCGGTGGCACCGGACGCTCATCGAGCACACGGCCCTCGGCGTCCGCAGTGTCCGTGGTCACCCCCAGGCGACAGCGGGTGCGGTAATGCTTGTCGGCATCCAGGAGAAAGGCGGAGACCTTAGTGGCCTCGCCGAAGCACAGGGGCAGCAGCCCGGTCGCCAGGGGATCCAGGCTGCCGGTATGACCCGCCTTGCGGGCACGGAACAGGTATTTGACCCGCTGCAGGGCCTGGTTGGAGCTGTAGCCCTGGGGCTTGTCCAGCAGCACAATGCCGTGCACGTCCCGGCGCTGGATCTTGGGTTTGTTCATTGGGTGCTCAGGGCTGGAAAGGCTTCGCCGCGAAGGCACGGGGACGCAGAGAAAATTCGTTTGACAGGATTTACATGATTAACAGGATTTAAAACCCAGGCAATTACACCGGTTATTTAAATCATGTTAATCCTGTCCGATCCCTTGATTTCTCTGCGTCTGCGCGCCGCTGCGACAGACGTTTATGACCGATCTTCGTCGTCGTCCGGGTGCCTGGAGCGATCCTCAGCCACGGCCTGATCGATGAGGGCAGACAGGCGGGCACCCTTTTCCTGGGTGTCGTCGTACTGGAAATGCAGGAGCGGCACTACCCGCAGGCGCATGCGCCGACCCAGTTCCCGGCGCAGGAAACCGGCGGCCCGCTGCAGGCCCTCGGTGGTATCGGCCACCTGCTGGGGATCACCCAGCACGGTAAACCAGACCTTGGCATGGGCCAGATCACGACTGACCTCCACGCCCGCCAGGGTCACCATCCCCACCCGGGGGTCTTTAACTTCCGTGCGGATCAGGCCGGCCAGTTCCCGCTGGATCTGGTCGCCCACCCGCTCGCTTCTGGAAAAGTCTTTGGGCATAAGGGCCTGGCTTCCTGAAGGCGGCGGACCGCCTTACAGGGTGCGTGCCACCTCGGTGCGCTGGTAGACCTCGATCTGGTCTCCCGGCTTCACATCATTGTAGTTCTTCACGGCGATACCGCAGTCGGTACCGGCGCGCACTTCGTTGACGTCGTCCTTGAAGCGGCGCAGGGATTCCAGCTCACCCTCAAAGACCACCACGTTATTGCGCAGGACACGGATCGGGTTGCCACGCTTGATGGTGCCTTCCACCACCAGGCAGCCGGCCACGGCACCGAAGCCGGAGGACTTGAACACATCCTTGACCTCGGCCAGACCCACGATCTCTTCGCGCATCTCCGGTGACAGCAGGCCCGAGAGCGCCTGCTTGACGTCATCGATGGCCTCGTAGATGACACTGTAATAGCGCAGATCCACGTCCTGCTCCGCCACTGCCTTGCGCGCCCCACCATCGGCTCGCACGTTGAAGCCAATGACGATGGCCTCGGAGGCCTTGGCCAGGTTGATGTCGGATTCGGTGATACCACCCACGCCGGCGGCGATGATCTTCACCTTCACCTCGTCGGTGGAGAGCTTCTCCAGGGCATCGCGGATGGCCTCGGCACTGCCCTGCACGTCCGCCTTGAGCAGGATGTTGACCATACCCACCTGGCCAGCACCTTCCTGCATCTGGTTGAACAGGTTCTCCAGCTTGGTCGCCTGCTGGGTGGCCAGCTTGGACTCGCGGAACTTGCCCTGACGGAACAGGGCCACTTCCCGAGCCTTGCGCTCGTCTTCGAGCACCAGCACGTCATCACCCGCTTTGGGCGTGCCGGAAAGCCCCAGCACCTCCACGGGCATGGAAGGGCCAGCGGATTTCACCGGCTTACCGTTCTCATCGAACATGGCACGCACGCGGCCAAACTCCTGGCCGGTCAGGATCACATCGCCCTTGTTCAGGGTGCCCTGCTGTACCAGCACGGTGGCCACCGGGCCACGGCCCTTGTCCAGGCGCGATTCAATCACCACACCATGGGCCGCACCCTCTTGCGGCGCGGTCAGCTCCATCACCTCGGCCTGCAGGTTGATGGCCTCCAGCAGTGCATCCACGTTCGTGCCCTTGAGCGCGGAAACGTGCACGAACTGGGTATCGCCACCCCACTCCTCTGGGATCACGTCATGGGCAGAAAGCTCGTTCTTGACCCGGTCCGGATCGGCCTCGGGCTTGTCGATCTTGTTCACCGCCACCACGATGGGCACGCTGGCGGCCTTGGCATGCTGCACCGCCTCGATGGTCTGGGGCATGACACCATCGTCAGCGGACACCACCAGGATCACGATATCGGTCACCTTGGCGCCACGGGCACGCATGGCCGTAAAGGCGGCATGGCCGGGGGTGTCCAGGAAGGTGATACCGCCGCGCTCGGTCTGCACGTGGTAGGCGCCGATATGCTGGGTGATGCCACCGGCCTCGCCGGAGGCTACGCGGGTGGAGCGGATGTAATCCAGCAGGGAGGTCTTGCCGTGGTCTACGTGACCCATGATGGTCACCACCGGCGGACGATGCTTCAATTCACCGGTAGGCTCGGCAGCGTACACGGACAGCTCCTCGTCCAGGTCCTCCGCCTGCGCGACGACGGCCGTATGCCCGAGCTCTTCCACCACCAGGGTGGCGGTGTCACGGTCAACGGTCTGGTTGATGGTGGCCATGACGCCCATGCCCATGAGGGCCTTGATCAATTCAGGCGCCTTGATGGCCAGCTTCTGGGCCAGCTCACCGACGGTGAGGGATTCGGGCAGGGCCACTTCGCGCACTACTGGCGCGGTGGGACGCTCGAAGCCATGTTTACTTGAGACGGCAGCAGCGGCAGCACGGCCGACACCCTTGCCTTTGCCCTTGCGCCGACCACGCTTGTCGCTGGATACATGCAACTCCTCACGGCGACCGCCCTTTTCGTCCTCGCGATCCTTGGGACCACGACGGCGGCGGGCAGGTTTGGCGGCATCGGCGGGAGCGGGGGCAGCCGCGTCCGCGACAGCAGCGATGGCGGGCTCTTCAGCCGGCGCCTGAGCCGGTGTTGCAGCCGCCTGTTCGGCCTCACGGCGGGCGGCCTCTTCGGCCTCCACGCGTGCGACTTCCTCCGCGGCCTTGCGGGCGTGTTCGGCCTTGCGGGCCTCATCTACGGCCTTGCGCTCTTCATCGGCACGGCGCGAGGCATCCATGGCGGCCTTGCGCTCTTCTTCCACCTGCTTGGCCACCTGGGCGGCCTTACTCTCGAGCACTGGCGCCGGTGTAGGCTCGGCAACCGGCTCGGCTTCCGACTCGTCACGCTTGACGTAGGTGCGGCGCTTGCGCACCTCCACGCTCACCGTCTTGGCGCGGCCCTGGGAGCCGGTAACCCGCAACTCCGTAGTGCTCTTGCGTCGCAGGGTGATCTTCTTACCTTCGCCGCCATCGGCCTTGCCGTGGCTCTTGCGCAGGTGATCCAGCAACTTGAGCTTCTGCTCTTCGGTGACAGTCTCTTCCGCGCCAGAGACGCTGACACCTGCCTCGCCGAGCTGCTCGATGAGCCGCTCTACTGGGGTGCCCACAACCTCGGACAACTGCTTAACCGTTACATCGGCCATATACCATCACCTCCGCTTACTTTCTGTGCCGGCATGCCGGACCACTTTTGCACTGCGCCCATGGCACCGCCCCCAACGGGCGGCCGGTCGCAACGTCTACCTGCCCCGCTGCCGCATGCTTTCTAATTACGCGTCTTTTACTTCATCCGCCTGTTCCGCGAACCAGGGTGCGCGGGCGGTCATGATCAACTCACCTGCCCGCTCGGCATCCAGGCCGACCAGCTCCACCAGGTCATCCACGGCCTGTTCGGCCAGGTCTTCCATGGTGCAGATTCCCTGCGCGGCCAGCTTGAAGGCCAGTTCCTTATCCATACCGTCCATGGACAACAGATCCTCGGCGGGTTCGCCGGTGACCTGCTCTTCGCTGGCGATGGCCTTGGTCAGCAGGGCGTCCCGGGCACGGGCGCGCAGTTCCTCGACGATGTCCTCATCGAACTCCTCGATCTGCGTCATCTCGGAGGTGGGCACGTAGGCCACTTCCTCGATGCTGGAGAAACCTTCCTGCACCAGGATGACGGCCACCTCTTCGTCCACGTCCAGACTTTCCATGAACATGTTCTGCAACTCGGCAGCCTCCGCCTCGCTCTTGTCGGCGGCCTGTTCCTCGTTCATCACGTTCAGATCCCAGCCGGTGAGCTGGGAGGCCAGACGGATGTTCTGACCACCACGGCCGATGGCCTGGGAGAGCTTCTCCTCGGCAACGGCAATATCCATGCTATGGCGGTCCTCGTCCATCACGATGGACAGCACCTCGGCGGGGGACATGGCATTGATCACGAACTGGGCGGGATTATCGTCCCAAAGAATAATGTCGACACGCTCACCTGCCAACTCGTTGGAGACCGACTGCACCCGGGAGCCACGCATGCCCACGCAGGCACCCACCGGGTCCAGGCGGGAATCGTTGGAGCGCACGGCGATCTTGGCACGCAGGCCAGGGTCCCGGGCAGCGCCCATGATGTCGATCATGCCCTGACCCACCTCGGGCACTTCCAGCTTGAACATCTCGATGAGGAATTCCGGCGCCGTGCGGCTGACGAACAGCTGCGGGCCGCGGGGCTCGGTACGCACTTCGCGCAGGTAGCCGCGCAGACGGTCATTGGGACGTACCGTCTCGCGGGCAATCATGTCTTCCCGCGGGATGAAGGCCTCGGCGTTGCCGCCCAGGTCCAGGAACACGCCGCTGCGCTCGGTGCGCTTGACCACGCCCATGACCAGCTCACCCACTCGGTCCTGGAATTCGTCCACCACCTTGGCGCGCTCGGCCTCGCGCACCTTCTGCACGATGACCTGTTTGGCGGTCTGGGCGGCGATGCGGCCGAACTCCACGGACTCCATGGGCTCTTCGATGTATTCGCCCACCTCGATGTCCGGGTGATTCTGACGGGCATAGGAGATCAGGGTCTGGCGCTCCGGGGTTTCGAATTCCGGATCTTCATCGTCCACCACCAGCCAGCGCCGGAAGGTCTCGTAGTCGCCATTTTCCCGGTGGATACTGACGCGCACGTCAATTTCACCGCCATGCTTCTTGCGCGTGGCGGAGGCAAGTGCGGCCTCGATGGCCTCGAAGATCACGGTCTTCTCGACGCCTTTTTCGTTGGAAACGGCGTCCACCACCATCAGGATCTCTTTGTTCATCACAGCTTCTCCAGTAAACCGTTCTGCCGACTGGGCTTTCACCTCGTGTCGTCACGGCAACTCAATTACTTCCCGGCAATCCCGCAGGCGCCGGACATCAAACAAAACTCATGTTCAATCTTCCTGGGTGGCCGGCGGCAACACACCCTTGAGCCGGCCCCGGGCAATGGCCTCCAGGGGCAGCTGGACTGAATTGCCATCGACCTTCAGGGTTACGAACTGGGCATCGGCGCAGACGATCTCGCCGGCGAAATTGCGCTGCCCTTCCACCGGCCACAGGGTACGCACCTTGACCTGCTCACCCACGTAACGGACGTAGTGGTCGGCCTCGAACAGAGGCCGGTCCACGCCCGGGGAGGAGACCTCCAGGGTATAGGGCAGCTGTATGGGGTCTTCCACGTCCATGAGCGCGCTCACCTGCCGGCTCACCTCGGTGCAGTCTTCCAGGGTAATGCCCCGTTCGCTGTCGATGAACAGGCGCAGCAGGGCGCTGTTCTTGCTGGCGCGGTATTCCATGCCCCACAGCTGATAACCCATACGGGCCACCAGGGGCTCCAGTAAGGCCTTGAGCTGCATGGAATCCTGTTCCGCCACCGACCACTCCCCACAAATAAAAAAAGGGCACGCGGCCCCTTGTCGAAATACCAGGCTTTTGTTGACTCCCGGCGACCGCATCCCGGAGCCCGTTAACAAAAAGGCCCCTGATGGGGCCTTTTTCTAAGTCCTTGGTAGCGGGGGCAGGATTTGAACCTGCGACCTTCGGGTTATGAGCCCGACGAGCTGCCAGACTGCTCCACCCCGCATCAGAGGGGCGTACTATAGACACTTGAGGGCGAAATTTCAAGCCCCGTGTCGGGTTACATGCTAGCGGCGGCGCAGGAGCTTGAGCAGGTCGTAACGGAAGATGAACCCCGGCAGGGCAAATACCGTGAACAGGGACAGGGTGATGGCGTAGAACTCCCACTCCTGAGGGTGGTTATCGCCGGTCACCTGGCGTTCAAAAGCCATGGCGATCAGACCCACGATGAGGTAGAGGATGAACCACTCCAGCAGCCTGACGGCAGGGCCCTTTTCCGATTTCTTCGGCTCAACGACGAAAAATATCCGTTCGCTCAGCCACGGCAGGTTGGCCACCACGAAGGCCAGCCCGAAAAACACCCAGACCAGCCAGGTTGAACTCATTCCCATTAGATCAAATACCCCATTACCAGCCGATGGCTCCAGCAGCTAGAGACATCAGAAGGCCGGGAAAGATCCCTAACACCAGCACCAGCAGGCCATTGACGCTGAGCACCACGTTCATGCCCAGTGCCCGGGGCAGCGGGGATTCGTCCTCGGACTTGTCGAAATACATGATCTTCACCACCCGCAGGTAGTAGAAGGCGCCGATGATGGAGAAGATCACCGCGAAGATGGCCAGCCAGAACATCTCGATCTGCACCACGGCCTGCAGCACGGAAAGCTTGGCGTAGAAACCCACGGTGGGCGGCACGCCCGCCATGGAGAACATGATCAGCAGCATGATGAAGGCAAACCAAGGGCTGCGCTCGTTCAGGCCGCGGAAATCGTCCAGGTTCTCCGCCTCGAAACCCCGGCGGGAGAGCAGGATGATCATGCCGAAACCGCCGGCAGCCACGATGGCGTACACCAGGGTGTAGAACAGCGCCGCGGCATAGCCCTCGTGGGTGCCGGCCAGGATGCCCATGAGGATGAACCCCACATGGGAGATGGTGGAGTAGGCCAGCATACGCTTGATGTTGGTCTGGGCGATGGCCACCACGTTGCCCACGGCCAGGGACAGCACCGCCAGGATCATGAGCATGCCCTGCCAGTCACCATGCAGGGCGCCCAGGCCGTCCACCAGCAGACGCATGATGATGGCCAGGCCCGCCAGCTTGGGGGCGGTACCGATGAACAGGGTCACCGAGGTGGGCGCACCGTGATAGACGTCGGGCACCCACATGTGGAAGGGCACGGCGCCCAGTTTGAAGGCCAGGCCCACCACCACGAAGGACAGGGCGAACACCAGGGGTACATTCAGACCACCGCCCGAGGTGATCAGGTAGTTGCTTACTGCAATGATGTCCAGACTGCCGGTGATGCCGTAGAGAATCGACATGCCGTAGAGCAGCATGCCCGAGGCGATGGCGCCCAGGACGAAGTATTTCATGGCCGCCTCGGAGGCCCGGGCGGAATCCCGATCGAAGGCCACCATGGCGTACAGGCACAGGGACAGCAGTTCCAGACCCAGGTACAGGGTCAGGAAGCTGTAGGAGGAGATCATGATCATCATGCCCAGCACGCCGAAAAGACCGAGCACGTAGTACTCCCCCTTGTAGATGTCCCGGTCTTGCAGGTAGGGACGGGAGTACAGGAACACCACCGCGGTGATCAGGTAGACGGCGACCTTGAGCAGATCCGAGAGCCCGTCGGCGATGAAGGTGCCGTTGAAGGTGAAGCGGGTCTCGGGGGCGGCCAGGGCAATCGTCAGCACCGCGGCACCGATCAGGGTGAACTGAGACAGCCCGTAGGTGATGTCCCGGCGCGCCTGGGGCACGAACAGGTCGATCACGAGAATGGCGCAAGCCATGCCGAGCACGAACAACTCGGGGATCACGGGCAGAAAATCTGGGATCTCGAAGGGCGTCATGTCGTTATCCAGGAACTCAGAGCTTTGAAACTGCGATGTGCTGAATCAGGTTGTCCACCGTGGCATGCATCACCTCCAGCAGCGGCGCGGGCCAGACACCCAGCAGCAGCACGACGAAGGCGAGGATGCCTAGCACCAGGAACTCGCGGCGATTGATGTCCTCGAGCTTGGCCACGTTGTCGTTGGCGATCTCGCCGTACAGGACACGCTTGACCAGCCACAGGGTGTAGCCCGCCGCCAGGATCAGGGTGGTGGCGGCCAGGAAGGCGATCCAGAAATTGGCCTTGAAGCTGGCCAGGATCACCATGAACTCACCCACGAAGCCGGAGGTACCCGGCAGGCCGGTGTTGGCCATGGCGAACAGCACGAAGAAACCGGCAAACCAGGGCATGGTGTTGGCCACACCGCCGTAATCGGAAATCTGGCGGCTGTGCATGCGGTCGTAGAGCACACCCACGCACAGGAACATGGCGGCGGAGATGAAGCCATGGGAGATCATCTGCACCATGGCACCCTCGATGCCCAGACCGGCACCCTGCCAGTCGCCGGTGTTGTTGTAGATCATGAACACGATGAAGATGCCCAGGGTCACGAAGCCCATGTGGGCAATGGACGAATAGGCGATGAGCTTCTTCATGTCCTGCTGCACCAGGGCCACGAAGCCGATGTAGACCACGGCGATGAGCGACATGGTGATGAGCAGCCAGTCCAGGGCCATGGAGGCGTCCGGGGTGATGGGCAGGCTGAAGCGCAGGAAGCCGTAGCCGCCGATCTTGAGCATGATGGCCGCCAGGACCACTGAACCGCCGGTGGGCGCCTCCACGTGGGCATCCGGCAACCAGGTGTGCACCGGCCACATGGGGATCTTCACCGCGAAGGCCGCCAGGAAGGCCAGGAAGATCAGGATCTGCGCGGTCATCCCCAGCTGCAGCTGGTGGAAGTCCAGGATCGCGAAGCTGCCGGAGCGGGTGTACATGTAGATCAACGCGATCAGCATGAACACCGAACCCAGGAAGGTGTAGAGGAAGAACTTGAGGGTGGCGTACACCCGATTCGGCCCGCCCCACAGGCCGATCACAAGGAACATGGGAATCAGCATGGCTTCGAAGAACACGTAGAACAGGACCGAATCCAGGGCAGCGAATACGCCGTTCATGAGGCCCGTCATGACCAGGAAGGCGGCCATGTACTGGGAGACCCGCTTCTGGATGACTTCCCATGCGGCAATCACCACCAGGACGGTGATAAATGTCGTTAGCAGGATCAGGGGCATGGAGATGCCATCCACGCCCAGGTGGTAATTGACGTTGAAGGTGCTGATCCAGGGCAACAGTTCCACGAACTGCATCTGGTGCGTGCCACGATCGAAATGCACGAACAGCGGGATGCTGATCAGAAAGGTGAGCACCGAGAAAAACAGCGCCAGGCGACGTGCCCCATCGGGCATCTTGTCCCCCGCCATCAGCACCAGGATGCCGCCGATGATCGGCGTCCAGATCACCAGACTCAGAAGTGGCCAGTCAGCAAACATTGATCAGTCCCAAAATGTTCCGCGATTCGATCAGCTGCGATCGTCTTGTCGTTATGGTCCGCACTCAGAGCACGAAGACCGTGAGCAGCACCAGCAGGCCAATGATCATGGCAAAGGCATAGTGATACAGGTATCCGGTCTGGCTGAAGCGGGCGTACTTGGAGATAAATCCGACGGTCTTCGCGCTGCCGTTGACCAGTAGGCCGTCGATGAAGAACACATCACCGAAGCGCCATAGTGCCCGGCCCAGGCCGACACTTCCGCCGGCGAACACGAAGGCATTAAACTCGTCAAAACCGTACTTGCGCTCCAGCACCTTGTAGATCCACGAGAAGCGGGTCTTGGCGGCAGCGGCGATGGAAGGCTTGCGCATGTAGATGAACCAGGCGCTGGCCAGACCGGCCATGGCCAGCCAGAAGGGGGGCATCATGATGCCGTGGATGATGTAGCCCACCACCCCGGTATAGCCCTCGCCCAGCCGGGCCAGCACGTCGTTCGCCTCGGCCACGTAGATGGCATCCGCGAAGAAGTCGCCGAACAGCATGGGGCCCACCACATAGCCAGCCAGCACCGAGGGGATGGCCAACAGGATCAGGGGCAGCGTGACCACCCAGGGGGATTCCTTGGGTTCCACGGGGCCGTGGTGGCTATGATCATCGCCATGGTCGTCGGCGTGTTCATCGTCGTGGTGCGCGTGGTGCTCCACGTTACGGAAACGCTCCTCGCCATGGAACACCAGGAAGAACATGCGAAAGGAATAGAAGGCGGTGACAAACACACCCGCCAGCACCAGGACGTAGGCGAAGCTGGCGCCCGGGGTCGTGGACAGGTGCACAGCCTCGATGATGCCGTCCTTGGAGAAGAACCCGGAGAAGCCCGGGAAGCCGATCAGGGCCAGGGAACCGATCAGGGCCGTGATATAGGTGATGGGCATGTACTTGCGAAGACCGCCCATGCGGCGGATGTCCTGCTCATGGTGCATGGCCATGATCACCGAGCCCGCGGCCAGGAACAGCAGGGCCTTGAAGAAGGCATGTGTCATGAGGTGGAACACGCCTGCGGCATAGGCCGAGGCGCCCAGTGCCACGGTCATGTAGCCCAGCTGGGAGAGTGTCGAGTAGGCCACCACCCGCTTGATGTCGTTCTGCACGATGCCGATCAGGCCCATGAAGAAGGCAGTGATGGCGCCGATGATCAGCACGAAGGACAGTGCCACCGTGGAGAGCTCGAACAGCGGCGACATGCGCGCCACCATGAAGATACCGGCGGTGACCATGGTGGCGGCATGGATCAGGGCGGAGATGGGGGTCGGGCCTTCCATGGAATCCGGCAGCCACACGTGCAGGGGTACCTGGGCGGATTTACCCATGGCACCAATGAACAGCAGGATGCAGGCAACCGTCAGCAGTGACCACTCCGTGTCAGGCAGGATGCTGATGGTCGCCTGGGAGATACCCTCGGCCTCAGCGAATACCTCGTAGTAATCGAGGCTTCCCGTGTACAACAGCAGGGCGCCGATACCCAGGATGAAGCCGAAGTCACCCACGCGGTTGACGATAAAGGCCTTCATGTTGGCGTAGATGGCCGTGGGGCGCTTGTACCAGAAACCGATCAGAAGGTAGGAGACCAGGCCCACCGCCTCCCAGCCGAAGAACAACTGCATGAAGTTGTTTGCCATCACCAGCATGAGCATGGAGAAGGTGAACAGGGAGATATAGGCAAAGAAGCGCTGGTAACCCGGATCGTCGCGCATGTAGCCGACGGTGTAGATGTGCACCATCAGGGACACGAAGGTCACCACCAGCATCATCATAGCGGTGAGGTTGTCCACCAGGAAACCCACCTCGAAGCGGATGCCGTCGCTGACCATCCAGGTATAGACCGTGGCGTTGTGGATCGCCGCGCCATCGAACACGTGGGCCTTGAACACCCACAGGGACAGCAGGAAGGACACGGCCACACCCAGGATGGTGACCGTGTGGGCGCCTACCCGGCCTACCTGGCGACCGAACAGGCCGGCCACGATGGCGCCGAAAAGGGGGGCGAGGACGATGGCGAGATAGATGTTCTCCATGATCTTATCCCTTCATCTCGTCCAGATCCTGGACATTGATGGTCTGACGGTTGCGGAACACCAGGGTGAGGATGGCCAGTCCGATGGCGGCCTCGGCGGCAGCCACGGTGAGAATGAAGAACACGAACACCTGACCGGCCAGATCCCCGGAGAAATGGGAGAAGGCGATGAAGTTCATGTTCACCGCCAGCAGCATCAGCTCAATGGACATGAGAATGATGATCACGTTCTTCCGGTTGAGGAAGATTCCAGCGATGCTCAGGGAGAAAAGGATCGCCCCGAGTACCAGATAGTGCGACAAAGAAATCATGTTGGGTCCCGTTAGTTAGCCCGTTCGGGTCATGGCGGCGTTGGCGCCGTCTTGTCCACTTGTATTGTTCAGTCCAAGGATCAGGATTTGTCTTCCGACTTCATGTCCACCATGCGCACCCGGCCCTTGCTTGTGACACGCACCTGCTTGGCGGGATCGATGGACTTGGTGCCCTGTCGACGGCGCATGGTCAGTGCGATGGCCGCCACGATGGCCACCAGCAGGATCACCGCAGCAATCTCGAAGGGGTAGACGTATTCGGTGTACAGGATCTGGCCCAGGGCCTCGGTGTTGTTGTAGTCGGCCCCTGCCCTTTGCGGCGCGTCCATATGGAAGTGGCGAACGATCACCAGCGCCATCACGCTGACCATGGTCACGGCCACCAGGATGCCCACCGGCAGGAAGCGGATGAAGCCTTCGCGCATGCGTGCCAGGTTGATGTCCAGCATCATCACCACGAACAGGAACAGCACCATCACCGCGCCGACATACACCAGCACCAGCACGATGCCCAGGAACTCTGCCTCCAGCATGATCCACAGGGCCGCGCTAGTGAAAAACGTCAGCACCAGGAACAGGGCCGCGTGCACCGGGTTGCGCACGGTGATCATGGCCACCGCCGCACCCACGAGGATCGCGGAGAAGAAATAAAACAGGAAGGCTTCAAAGTTCATGGTCAAAAGTGTCCTTGAGACTTACCGGTACTGGGCATCGGCGGCACGGGCGGCCGCGATCTGCTGTTCGTAGCGATCGCCGATGGTCAGCAGCTTGTCCTTGGTCATGATCTGCTCACCCCGGTTTTCGAAGTGATACTCGAACAGGTGGGTCTCGACAATGGAATCCACCGGGCAGGCCTCTTCACAGAAACCGCAGAAGATGCATTTGAACAGGTCGATGTCGTAGCGGGTGGTACGTCGGGTGCCGTCGCTGCGTTGCTCTGACTCAATAGTAATGGCCAGGGCTGGGCAGACCGCCTCGCACAGCTTGCAGGCGATGCAGCGCTCCTCACCGTTGGGATAACGGCGCAGGGCGTGCAGGCCACGAAAGCGCGGCGACATGGGGGTCTTCTCTTCCGGGTACTGCACGGTGATCTTGCGGGCGAACAGGTAGCGCCCGGTCAGGCGCATGCCCAGAAGCAGCTCCCACAGCATGAAGCTCTTGAAGAAGTTGCGAATCGCGACATTCATGATCGAACCTCTCACGCAAACCAGGGGCCGATGTCAAAGGCGACACCCACGCCCAGGACAAACAGCCACACGATGGTCACGGGGATCAGTACCTTCCAGCCCAGACGCATGATCTGGTCATAGCGATAGCGCGGAAAGGTGGCCCGGAACCACAGGAACAGGAACAGGAAGAAGGCGGTCTTAAGCAGAAACCAGTGGATGCCGCCATCCAGGAACCAGCCGATCACCGGGATCGCAAAGGCGGATTCCGGCAGGATGCCCTGGAACGGCGACAGCCAGCCGCCCAGGAACAGCACGGCGGTCAGTGCCGAGATCAGGATCATGTTGGCGTATTCGGCCAGGAAGAACACGGCGAAGGCCATGCCTGAATACTCCACATGAAAACCGGCCACGATCTCCGACTCGCCTTCCGCGACATCGAAGGGCGCGCGGTTGGTCTCGGCCACACCGGATATGAAGAACACCAGGAACAGCGGCAGCAGCGGCAGCAGGTACCAGTGATACACACTGCCCGACTGGGCGCTGACGATCTCTCCCAAGTTCAGGCTGCCCGCTACCATGATCACGCCCACCAGGGCGAAGCCCATGGCGATTTCGTAGGACACAATCTGTGCCGCCGAGCGCAGGGCACCCAGCAGGGCGTACTTGGAGTTGGACGCCCAGCCGGCGATGATCACGCCATACACGCCCAGTGAACTCAGAGCCAGGATGTAGAGCAGGCCGGCATTGATGTTCGCCAGGGCCATGCCGTCATCAAAGGGCACCACCGCCCAGGCGGCCAGTGCCGGTGCGATGGACAGCACCGGGGCAATCAGGAACAGAAAACGGTTGGCGTTGGTGGGGACGATCACTTCCTTGGTCAGCAGCTTGATCGCATCGGCGATCGGCTGCAGCCAGCCCTTGGGGCCCACACGGTTCGGCCCCATGCGCACCTGCATGTAGCCGATAATCTTGCGCTCGGCGAAGGTGACATAGGCCACCGCAAGCATCAGCGGGGTAATGATCAGGGTGATCTTGGTCATGATCTGCATGACCACCGGCAACCCGTCCCAGAAATTCATCATTGTTTCCAGCATCTCGTGTCCCCAGTCCCCTTAGAGCTTCTGCAGTTCCACGGGGCCGAAGGCCGCACCCAGGGGGGCGGTTTCGGTCATCCCGGCGGGGATCCAGACGCAGCCCATGGCCACGCCATCGTCGATCACCAGGTCCAGGCTGGCGGTCCGGCCACCCTGGCGCACCAACACCCGGTCTGTATTGAGCAGATCCAGGGCCCGGGCCTGGGCCTCGTTTACATAGGCACCGGCCTGACGCCCATCCGCGGTCTCCTGCAACGAGCCGGCACGTCGGACCAGCGGGTCCAGTGCATAGATGGCCACGCCACCGGCACGCTGCAGCCCCGTGGGCACCGGCGCCATGTCGAAGGTCTCACCATCGTCCACGCAGACCCGGGTGTCGAAGGCCACGTCAGCACCGAAGCAGCCCTTGAGTTCATCGCGTACGTTCTCGGAAGAGACGTAGTCAAAACCTGCAAGCCCGGCCATGTTGCCCAGCACCCGCAGCACCTTCCAGCCAGGGCGCGCATCGCCCAGGGGGCTGGCCACACCCTGGAAGGACTGCCAGCGGCCCTCGGCATTGACGAAGGTGCCCGAGGTCTCCGCAAAAGTGGCAATGGGCAGGATCACGTCGGCCATGTTGCGGGTGGCCTCGGAGGCAAAACTGGTCAGGGACACCACGAAGCCGGCCGCGTCCAGGGCCTCGCGGGCCTGCACGCCGTCGACACAGTCCAGGTCCGGCTCAACACCCATAAGGAAATAGGCCTGGCGGGGCTGGGCCAGCATGGAAGCGGCATTCAGGCCGGCGGACTCCAGGCGCTCACCGCCCGGGCCGCGATGGGGCACGACGCCGGCCAGCCAGGCGCCGACGCTGTTGGCGGCCTCGGGCAGGTAGCCCAGGGTGGCGCCGGTGTGTTCCGTGATCACCCCGGCCAGGGCGCGCAACACACTGAAGCGGGGATGGGCAAAGGCCTGACTGCCCAGCAGCAGGACGGCTCGCTCGACGTCCTTCAGGGCCGCGGCCATGGCCTGCGCCGATTCATCCGCCGAGGCGCTATCGATGATCCCGGCGAGGCTCGCGGGTGCCTTGGCGCCTGCGGCCTGGAGGGCTGCCTGGGCCACACCGGCCAGCGCCGTCACCAGACCATAAGGATCGGTGATGCGCTGGGCGGCCATGGGGAAGGCAAAGTCGTAGTCGCGGGTGTTGATGGCCATCATGGCAGCCCCCTTGAGAGCCGCCTTGCGCAGCCGGTGGGCGGCAATGGGCTGTTCCTTGCGCACGTTGCTGGCCACCAGCAGGGCAGCATCGACCGAATCCAACTCATCCAGGGGCATGCCCAGGTAGGGGAATACGGGATCTGCGTCGGCGTGGCTGAAATCCGCCTGGCGCAGGCGATGGTCGATGGAAGTCACCCCCAGGCCGCGCAGGAGTTTCTGGGCCAGATACAGTTCTTCCAGGGTGGCGTGTGGCGAAAGCAGCGCGCCGGTATCGCTGGCGGCGCTGCCCTTGAGACCCTCGACGGTGCGCGCCAGGGCGCTCTCCCAGTCGGTTTCCACCCACTTGCCATTGTCCTTCACCATGGGGCTGGTGATACGGTCCTCGGCATACAGGGCTGTGTAGCTGAAACGGTCCCTATCGGAGATCCAGGTCTCGTTCACCGCATCATTTTCCCGGGGCACCGCGCGCATGACGCGGCCCTCGCGGGAGTGCAGGTAAAGATTGGAGCCAATGCTGTCATGGGGAGCCACGGTGGCGTGCTGCATCAGTTCCCAGGGACGGGCAGTGTAGCGTGAGGGCTTGGCGGTCAGCGCACCCACGGGGCACAGGTCGATGACGTTGCCGGACATCTCGGAGCTGACCGCCTTTTCCACATAGGTGCCGATCTGCACGAACTCGCCGCGGCCGGTGGCACCCAACTCACGGATGCCGGCGATCTCTTCGCCGAAGCGCACGCAACGGGTGCAGTGGATGCAACGGGTCATCTCGGTGGAGATCAGCGGGCCGATGTCCTTGTCCTTGACCACCCGCTTGGCCTCGGTGTAGCGGGACAGGTCTTCGCCGTAACCCATGGCCACATCCTGCAACTCACACTCACCGCCCTGGTCGCAGATGGGGCAGTCCAGCGGGTGATTTATGAGCAGGAACTCCATGGTGCCCTTCTGGGCGGCCAGCGCCTTGGGCGACCGAGTGTAGACCTTCATGCCGTCCATGACCGGTGTGGCGCAGGCGGGAAGCGGCTTGGGCGCCTTTTCGACCTCTACCAGGCACATGCGGCAATTGG
This sequence comes from Thioalkalivibrio sp., assembly GCA_046260855.1. Taxonomy (GTDB): domain Bacteria; phylum Pseudomonadota; class Gammaproteobacteria; order Ectothiorhodospirales; family Ectothiorhodospiraceae; genus Thioalkalivibrio_A. The sequence continues at coordinate 8,696 of JBHEOJ010000001.1, read as the reverse complement.
CCGCCACCGACAGCTTCTTGTGGTAGCAGAAGCGTGGGATCTGAATGCCCGCTTCGTCCGCCACCTCGATCAGCATGACCCCCTTGCGTGCCTGCAAGGGGGTGCCGTTGATCTCGATGTTGACCAGGTCCTGACTCATGTGATGTGTCTCGACTCGCTGGGTATCAGCAGGACAGGCTCAGGCCGCGTCCGCGACCAGGCTGCGCCCGTGCTGAATGTAATGTTCGAATTCGTGGCGGAAATGCTTCACGAAGCTGCGCACCGGCATGGCGGCGGCATCGCCCAGGGCGCAGATGGTGCGGCCCTCGATCTTGCTGGCCACATCGTCCAGGCGCTCCAGATCCTCCATGCGGCCCTTGCCTTCCACGATGCGGGTCAGCATGCGGTACAGCCAGCCGGTGCCCTCGCGACACGGCGTGCACTGGCCGCAGGACTCGGAGAAGTAAAAGCGCGAGATGCGCTGCAGGGCCTTGACCATGTCCGTGGTCTCGTCCATGACGATCACCGCACCGGAGCCCAGCATGGAGCCGACATTGGCGACGGAGTCATAGTCCATGTTGGCGGTCAGCATCACGTCGCCGGGCACTACGGGCACCGAGGAGCCGCCCGGGATTACGGCCTTCAACTTGCGACCATCCAGCACACCCCCGGCCATCTCCAGCAGGTCCTTGAAGGGCGTGCCCAGGGGGACCTCGAAGTTGCCGGGCTTGTTCACGTGACCCGAAACAGAAAACAGCTTCTCACCACCGGACTTGGGGATCCCCAGGGCCGCGAACCAATCGCCGCCCTCGCGGATGATGCTGGGCACGGAGGCCAGGGACTCAGTGTTGATGGTGGTGGGCCGGCCGTAGAGACCGAAGTTGGCCGGGAACGGCGGCTTGAAGCGGGGCTGGCCCTTCTTGCCTTCCAGGGATTCCAGCAGGGCTGTCTCTTCGCCACAGATGTAGGCGCCTGCACCTAGGGTCGGGTACAGATCGAAGTCCATGCCAGAGCCCAGGATGTCCTTGCCCAGAAAGCCCTGTTCGTAGGCCTCACGCACCGCCTGGACAAAGCGCTGGTAGGGCTCGTCCATGAACTCGCCGCGCATGTAGTTGTAACCCACGGTGGCGCCGATGGCGTAACCGGCGATGGCCATGCCTTCGACCAGGGCATGGGGATTGAAACGCAGAATGTCACGGTCCTTGCAGGTACCTGGCTCGGATTCATCCGAGTTGCACACTACGTATTTCTGCCCCGGTGCGTTGCGGGGCATGAAGCTCCACTTGAGTCCGGTGGGGAAGCCCGCACCGCCACGGCCGCGCAGGTTGGACTTCTTCATCTCCTCGATGACGTCCTCCTGGGGCATCTTCTCGGCGAAGACCTTCTTCAGCGCCTGGTAGCCGCCCACCTTGAGGTAGTTCTCCAGGGTCCAGGGCTCGTCATACTGAAGCGTTGTAAAACAGATACGGTTCATGGCATGTTCACTCCAGACCGTCGAGGATCTCATCCACCCGTTCGGGGGTGAGATGCTCGTAGTAGACGTGATCAACCTGCATCATGGGCGCGCCGCAGCAGGCCGCAAGGCATTCCTCTTCATTCTTCATGTAGAACTTGCCGTCCGGCGTGCTCTCACCGGTCTTGATACCCAGCTTGTCCTCCAGGTGCTGCACGATCTTCTCGGAGCCGCGCAGCATGCAGGAGATGTTGGTACACACGGCGATGGTGTGGCGACCCACGGGCTTCAATTCGTACATGGAATAGAAGCTGGCCACCTCGTAGACGGCGATGTCGGGCATGCCGATATATTCGGCCACCGCATCCATCATCTCGGTGCTGAGATAGCCATGTTCATGCTGCACGGCGCGCAAGGCGCCGAGGACTGCGGACTGGCGCTGATCTTCGGGAAAGCGGTTCAACCAGTCATCGATCTCCTCGCGCAGATGATCGTTGAGCAGTGCGGCCTTGTTTTCGCTCTGAATCTTGGGCATCAGCGATCAATCTCCCCGAATACGATGTCCTGGGAGCCGATGATGGCCACCACATCGGCCAGCATGTGTCCCGTGGACATCTCGTTGAGGCCGGCCAGGTGGGGAAAGCCCGGGGCGCGCACCTTGAGTCGATAGGGCTTGTTGGCACCATCGGACACCAGGTAAACGCCGAACTCGCCCTTGGGATGTTCCACCGCGGCATAGGCCTCGCCCTCGGGCAGGCAAAAACCTTCAGTGAACAGCTTGAAGTGATGAATGAGCGACTCCATGTCCGCCTTCATCTCCTCGCGGCGGGGCGGGCTGAGCTTGTGGTCATCCAGCATGACCGGACCAGGATTCTTGCGCAGCCAGTCCACGCACTGCTTGACGATGTGATTGGACTGGCGCATCTCCTCGATGCGCACCAGATACCGGTCGTAGCAGTCACCGTTCACGCCCACCGGGATCTGGAAGTCGATCTTCTCGTAGACCTCGTAGGGCTGCTTGCGGCGCAGATCCCATTCCACCCCGGAACCGCGCAGCATGGGGCCGGTGAAGCCCATCTGCATGGCGCGCTCGGGGCTGACCACGCCTACACCCACGGTACGCTGCTTCCAGATGCGGTTGTCGGTAAGCAGGGTCTCGTACTCGTCCACGCAACCGGGGAAGCGCTCGGTGAAGGCCTCTATAAAGTCCAGCATGGAGCCCTGACGGATCTCGTTCAGGGCGTCCACAGCCTTCTGGTTCTTGAAACGTGAGACCTGGTATCGGGGCATGGCGTCGGGCAGGTCCCGTGCCACGCCGCCGGGGCGGTAGTAGGTGGCGTGCAGACGCGCGCCACTGACTGCCTCGTAGCAGTCCATCAGGTCCTCGCGCTCACGGAAGGCGTACAGAAACACCGTCATGGCGCCGATGTCCAGGGCGTGGGCGCCGAGCCAAAGCAGATGATTGAGGATCCGGGTGATCTCGTCGAACATCACGCGGATGTACTGGGCACGGATGGGGACCTCGACACCCAGCAGCTTTTCCATGGCCAGCACGTAGCCATGCTCGTTGCACATCATGGACACGTAATCGAGACGGTCCATGTAACCGATGCTCTGGTTGTAGGGCTTGCTCTCCGCCAGCTTCTCGGTGCCACGATGCAGCAGTCCGATATGAGGGTCGGCGCGCTGCACCACCTCGCCATCCAGCTCCAGCACCAGACGCAACACGCCGTGGGCGGAAGGATGCTGGGGACCGAAGTTCAGCGTGTAGTTGCGAATCTCAGGCATCGGCGGGCTTCTCCTCGGCCGATTCATTGATGTAGCGATGATCGTGACGAATCACCTTGGGCACCAGCACCCGAGGCTCGATGGTCACCGGCTGATAGATCACCCGCGCCTGGTCGGGGTCGTAGCGCATTTCCACATGCCCCACCAGTGGGAAGTCCTTGCGGAAGGGATGACCCACAAAACCGTAGTCGGTCAGGATCCGACGCAGATCGGGATGTCCCTCGAACATGATGCCGTAAAGATCAAAGGCCTCGCGCTCGTACCAGTCAGCGCCATTCCACACACCCGTCACCGAGACCACCACCGGGAATTCATTATCCTCGCAGAACACCCGCAGGCGCAGGCGCTGATTGAGGCTCACGGAAAGCAAGTGGTAGACCACGGCGAAGCGCGGCCCCTCGCAGATCCTGCGATCATCCACATCATCGAAGGTGAAGCGTCCGAAACTGGCCTTTTCCACACCGCGACTGAAGCCCTGGCTGGAAGGCTGCTCCGTGGACCATTCATCCACGCCGTATTCCAGATAATCCACACCGCATACATCAATGAGGATTTCGAAGCCGAAACCCTCTTCATCGTGCAGCGCCTGCGCGGTATCGATCAAGGCCGCGGCGGGGACCTCCAGGGTCAGCTCGCCAAATGCATCAATGAGCTTGGCGTCCCCAGACTTGAAGCGTTCTTGCAGGCGCACAGCCAGTTTGTCGAGTCGCTCGCTCATGTTACCAGGACCGGGTTTGGACGGATTATCGTGCGATGGTGTTGGTGCGACGGATCTTGTTCTGCAACTGCAGGATGCCGTAGAGCAAGGCTTCCGCCGTGGGTGGACAGCCGGGCACATAGATGTCCACTGGCACGATGCGGTCGCAGCCGCGCACCACCGCGTAGGAGTAGTGATAGTAGCCGCCGCCATTGGCACAGGAACCCATGGAGATCACCCAGCGAGGCTCTGCCATCTGGTCATAGACCTTGCGCAGCGCCGGGGCCATCTTATTCACCAGGGTACCGGCCACGATCATTACATCAGACTGACGCGGGCTGGGGCGAAACACAATGCCGAAACGATCGAGATCGTAACGGGACGCACCGGCATGCATCATCTCCACAGCGCAGCAGGCCAGGCCGAAGGTCACGGGCCACAGAGAACCGGTACGGGCCCAGTTGATCAGCTTGTCAGCGGAAGTGGTGACAAAGCCCTTTTCAAGGACGCCTTCTATTCCCATTCCAGGGCCCCCTTCTTCCACTCGTAGATGAAACCGATCACCAGGATCCCCAGGAACAGGCCCATGGCCAGCAGACCGAACATGCCAATGGAATCAAGCGCGACGGCCCAGGGAAACAGGAAGGCGATTTCAAGATCGAAAATGATGAACAGAATGGCGACCAGATAGAACCGGACGTCAAACTTCATACGGGAGTCCTCGAATGCCTCGAAGCCGCATTCGTAGGAAGAGTTCTTGGCGCTGTCCGGTCGGTGCGGACCAATGGCCATACCCAGCGCCAAAGGCACAACACCCACCAACAGGCCAACACCGATAAAGATCAGGATCGGAAGATAGCTTTCCAACATGCTGTCACTCCCCCCGCCAGCGGTCTGGCCACATCAACGGGATTTGCTTGCTGTTGTGCCCACGCGCTCATGACGCACGGGTCGTCTTGATCTTTGTTGCTGCTGAACGGGCCTGTCTGCCCGTCAGGGCACTTGCCCGGGCCCGGGGTGTCCGGGGCCGTTGCGAATCAGGAAAGCCTGCTCCCTGACACAGGGACCGTTGCGACACGCATCGGTCCAGAAGTTTGGTGCAGATGGTCGGACTCGAACCGACACGGCTTGCGCCACCGCCCCCTCAAGACGGCGTGTCTACCAATTCCACCACATCTGCATGTACTAATGCACTACCCGATTCAGCGCGGCACGTCGGCCGGCACACCCGGCTCCGTGGGCTCGGGGCGAGCTGCCGGGGCGGGCTGCTCGATGGCCGGGAGTCGGTCCATCACGCTGGTGGGCGCCGGCTGATTGCTGACCAGATAGGCCAGACCCAGGCTGTTGAGGAAAAACAGCGTGGCCAGGACACCCGTGGCGCGACTCAGGAAATTGGCGGAGCCCCGTGAGCCGAACACCGTGGAGGAGGCGCCGCTGCCAAAGGCCGCGCCGGCATCGGCACCCTTGCCGTGCTGCACCAGGATCAACGTGACCAGGGTGAGGGCCACAACCACCTGAACTACCAGTAGAATGCTATAAAACATGTCAATCAACTCGCCTGATCGGCCGCCCGGCAGATGGCCATGAAATCTTCAGCCTTCAAGGAGGCGCCGCCGATCAGGCCTCCGTCGATATCAGGCTTCGCAAACAGTTCTGCGGCATTGTCCGCCTTGACGCTGCCGCCATAGAGGATGCGCAGCCCTTCGGCCACCGCCGCATCCCGTTCGGCCACACGGCCACGGATAAACGCGTGGACCGCCTGGGCCTGCTCCGGACTGGCAGTCTTGCCGGTGCCAATGGCCCATACGGGCTCATAGGCCAACACGGCATCGGCCAGCGCGGACACACCTTCCAGATCCATCACCGCATCCAGCTGCCGGGCCACCACCTGCTCGGTGATGCCCGACTCGCGCTCCTCCAGCAACTCACCCACACACAGGATGGGCTTGAGGCCATGGCGACGGGCAGCGGCGAACTTGCGTGCGGTGCACGCATCATCCTCGGCGTACAGGCTGCGTCGCTCGGAATGGCCGACGATGGCATACACACAGCCCACATCCTTGAGCATGGCACCGGAGATCTCACCGGTGAACGCACCGGAATCCTGATCGGAGACATCCTGGGAACCCAGCGCCACCGGCTGGCCCTGAATCAGGTCTGCCACCTGGGGCAGATACACGAAGGGAGGGCATACCGCGACCTCAGTCTTGAGCCCCGTAGCAAGGGCCTTGCTCAGGTCACCCAGCAACGCCTCGTTGGCCTTCAGGGAACCGTTGAGTTTCCAGTTACCCGCCACCAGTGGCTGTCGCATACAATACCTCCGTCGGATTATCTTCCCTCAGAAAGCGCGCAAGCATACTGCCCGGCACCCAATAAATCAATTTCACCGACTGTGCCCGCAGGATCAGCCCTGGTGATCCGCCACAGCGCGCACTGCTTGGGCGATCTCCCGTGCGATGCGCTCCACCTGGCGCGCCTCCCGCCCCTCCACCATCACACGGATCAGCGGCTCGGTTCCGGAAGGTCTCAGCAACACGCGCCCCTCCTCGCCAAGGGTCTGTTCCGCCGCACGTACCGCTTCGCGCACACCGCGGGCATCCAGCAGCGCGTCCCGCGCCACACCACTATCCAGTGGCACATTCACCAGGGTCTGCGGGAACTTGGTCATCTGGCGTCGCAATTCGGACAAGGGCTTGCCGCTGGTCTGCATGATGGCCAGCACCTGCAAGGCGGAAACGATGCCATCCCCGGTACTGGTACGGTCCAGGCACAGGATGTGCCCCGAGGACTCGCCACCCAGCAACCAGTCCTGCTGGCGCAGCAACTCCATCACGTAGCGGTCGCCCACGGCGGCACGCATGAAGGCAATGCCCTGGCCCTTGAGAGCCAGTTCCAGGCCCAGGTTGCTCATCAGGGTACCCACCACACCTCCACCCAATAAGCCCTCCCCTGCCCGCGCCATGGCGATGATGCACAGCACCTCATCGCCATCCACCACGTCTCCACGCTCATCCACCAGCACCAGGCGATCGCCATCCCCGTCCAGGGCGATGCCCACATCCGCCCGCTGGCTCAGCACCGTGTCACGCAGGACCTCCGGGTGCAGGGAACCGGCATTCTCGTTGATGTTGAACCCATCCGGTTCCGCGCCAATGGCAAGGACCTCGGCACCCAGCTCCTCGAATACACTGGGCGCCACCGCATAGGTGGCCCCGTGGGCACAGTCCACCACCAGCCGCAGCCCATGGAAGGCCGTACCGGTAGGGATGGTGCTCTTGCAGAATTCGATATAACGTCCGGCGGCATCCACCACCCGCTCCGCCTTGCCGATATCGGCGGAGTCCACGGTCTCGATGGTCTTCTCCAGCTCCGCCTCGATGGCCAGCTCCGCCTCGTCCGGCAGCTTGGTGCCCTGGGCGGAGAAGAACTTGAAGCCATTGTCGTAGAAGGGGTTGTGAGAGGCGCTGATGACGATCCCCGCCGAGGCGCGGAAGGTCCGGGTGAGATAGGCCACCGCCGGGGTCGGCATGGGACCCAGCAAGCGGATGTCAGTGCCCGCGGCAGACAGACCCGCCTCCAATGCCGATTCGAACATGTACCCCGAGACACGGGTGTCCTTGCCGATGATCACCAGGCCATTGCCCTTGGGCGCCAACACCCTGCCTGCCGCCCAGCCCAGACGCAGGGCGAAATCCGGGGTCATGGGCACACGACCCACTCGACCACGAATGCCATCGGTACCAAAATAGCGTCTATCCACAGGCTTGATCTCCAGTTTTCCGCCGGATCAGTGTCTGGCGACTCTACACATAATATATATGAGTTACATAAGGGCCCAGCACCGGGCCCTCAGCCATCCCCTACCGCCAGCAAGATCTGCAGAGCATCGGCGGTGGGCCCCACATCGTGCACCCGCAGGATCGAGGCTCCCATCTGCGCCGCCAGCAAGGCAGCCGCCACACTGCCATGGACCCGGCCGGGGATCTCCCGACCGCCCAGTAGCGCGCCGATCATGCCCTTGCGCGAAATCCCCACCAGCAGGGGCAAGCCCAGCGAGCCAAATGCGTCAGGACCCGGAACAGGGCCAGATTGTGTTCCAGGGTCTTGCCGAAGCCAAAACCCGGGTCCAGCAACAGTTTGCCACGCTCGATACCCGCCGCCTCACAGGCCGCCACCCGGGACTCGAGAAACGCGCTCACCTCGGCGACCACGTCTTCATACCGGGGGGCCAGCTGCATGGTGCGTGGATCCAGGGTCGACATATGCATGAGGCACACGGGCAGACCGGTCTCCCGGGCCGCCTCCAGCGCCCCTGGCACCTGCATGGCACGCACATCGTTGATCAGCCCCGCCCCCGCTCGGGCCGCCTCACCCATGACTTCTGGCTGACTGGTATCCACCGAGATGGGCACGTTAAGGC
>JBHEOJ010000001.1:0-260 GCA_046260855.1 Thioalkalivibrio sp. | reverse complement strand
GTGGATTCCCCGCCCACGTCGATGATATCCGCCCCGGCCTCCACCATCGCCAGCGCATGCTCCACGGCCTTTACCAGATCCACATGCCGGCCACCATCGGAAAAGGAATCCGGCGTGACATTGAGAATACCCATGACACGAGGCCGTGACAGGTCCAGCGGCCGGCCGCCGCAGTCGAGGATGGCAGGATGACGGGTCATGGATGCAGCAGTGTACCGATGCGCGGCGAGATCGAGAAGCAAGTCAGTGCCTGCCACGGG